>NZ_JAKJSQ010000012.1:0-74278 GCF_050337105.1 Aliivibrio kagoshimensis | reverse complement strand
TTATAATGGAACCAACTCGGTTTATTATTATGCAAATCAAATTGGAGTTAAGATCTCAGCTGTTAAGCAAGCACTTTCAGTTGCTTTAACTGGTTTAACTACTGGAATGTTAGTGTCAGTGACTTACAATAACTCAACAAAAGAGTGCTGGAGTAAATACTTAACTATCCATAAAAATTAGTTTCACCTTATATTCGAGTTAAATACTCCTGCTTGACTAAAAAAAAGCCTGCTCTCAAAGCAGGCCATTTCCATTCAACACTTATTAAAACAAACCCTACTAAAACCACTTAGCATGAAACTTCAAGTGATCTTCAATAAAGCTAGAGATAAAGAAGTAGCTGTGGTCGTAACCAGGCTGCATTCTTAACTCTAGGTTTGCACCTGAAATGGATGCCGCATCTACCAACGCTTGTGGGTGCAGCTGCTCTTCTAAGAAGTTATCCGCGTCACCTTGATCAACCAATATAGGCAGCTTGAAGCTTGATGCTTTGAGCAGTTCAGAGGCGTCATACGCTTTCCACTCTTTCACATCATCGCCCAAATAGTTGCCCAATGCTTTTTTACCCCAAGGGCAGTTAATTGGGTTGCTGATAGGGCTGAATGCAGAGACTGAGCTGTAACGATCTTCATTTTTCATGGCGATGGTTAATGCGCCATGCCCGCCCATGCTGTGCCCTGAAATCGCGCGTTTATCAGAGACAGGGAAGTGCGCTTCTATCAAGTTCGGCAGCTCATTCACCACATAGTCATACATCTGATAATTGCGATTCCACGGCGCTTGCGTAGCGTTCACGTAAAAACCTGCACCCAAACCAAAATCGTAGGCGCCTTCTGCGTCATCAGGAACATCATCGCCACGTGGGCTGGTGTCTGGTGCCACAATCGCCACCCCTAACTCGGCCGCCATTTTGAATGCGCCGGCTTTTTGCATGAAATTCTCGTCACTGCATGTTAAGCCAGAGAGCCAGTAGATCACCGGAACTGGGTTAGTGCTGCTCGCTTGCGGGGGCAGAAAGATGGCAAAGCGCATGTCGCAATTTAGGGTTGGGGATGGGTGGCTATACTGTTTGTGCCAACCGCCAGCCACTTTTGCTTGGCTGATGTTCTCTACATTCATGTTAGGTTCCCGTAAAAATAGAAAAGCGCCGAAAATCAATGGCGCTGACTGTTATCTGGAATGAGTTAAGATTAAGACCGAATTGCTTGAACAAGTGTCCATAGCATGGACGCTATGGTCAAGCCTCCATGGATGGATTTACGGCGTCTTGTGATGTAATTCAGTCTTACTCGGATTTAAATACTATTACTTATCAAAATGAATAACAGTACGGATGCTTTCGCCGCTGTGCATCAGATCAAACGATTTGTTGATGTCATCAAGGCCCATGGTGTGGGTAATGAAGTCATTCAGGGCAAATTCGCCTGCCATGTAACGCTCAACAATGGCTGGAAGCTCAGAACGGCCTTTAACACCACCGAATGCAGAACCACGCCATACACGACCAGTCACTAGCTGGAATGGACGGGTTGAGATCTCTTGACCTGCACCAGCCACGCCAATCACGACAGACTCGCCCCAACCTTTGTGACAGCACTCAAGCGCTGAACGCATCACATCCACGTTGCCTATACACTCAAACGAGTACTCAACACCGCCATCGGTCATCTCAACAATTACATCTTGAATCGGTTTATCGTAATCTTTCGGGTTGATGCAATCAGTCGCGCCGAGCTGTTTCGCCAGTTCAAACTTGCTCTCATTGATGTCGATACCAATAATGCGGTTTGCGCCGGCCATTTTCGCGCCAATAATCGCTGACAGACCGATACCGCCAAGACCAAAGATAGCCACGTTATCGCCTTTCTCTACTTTTGCTGTATTGAGTACTGCGCCCATGCCAGTGGTGACGCCGCAACCTAGTAGACAAACCTCTTCTAATGGCGCTTCTTTGCTCACTTTAGCCAGAGAGATCTCAGGAAGAACCGTGTATTCAGAGAACGTTGAACAACCCATGTAGTGGAAAATAGGCTGACCATCTTTATAGAAACGAGTGGTTCCATCTGGCATTAAACCTTTACCCTGTGTTTCACGTACTGCGCTACATAGGTTAGTTTTTCCAGATTTACAGAACTTACACTCGCCACACTCAGCGGTGTAAAGTGGGATAACGTGATCGCCAACGGATACGCTGGTCACGCCTTCACCGATCTGCTCAACAATACCGCCGCCTTCGTGACCTAAGATCACCGGGAAGATGCCTTCTGGATCTTGGCCAGACATGGTAAATGCGTCGGTATGGCACACGCCTGTTGCTACGATACGAACTAACACTTCGCCTTTGCGCGGTAGCATTACGTCCACTTCTTCAACAGAAAGCGGTTGGTTTGGGCCCCAAGCAATAGCAGCTTTTGATTTGATGAATTGGTCAGTCATGTGATTTCCTTTATTGAGTGTTAAATACCCAGCGTCTGCTCGGTACTTCAATTTAGTCATAGTGAGTGTGGCAGTTAATGATGAACTCGCTATGTCTTTTTTATAAGAGCTATTTGATGGGATGTATTGTATTTGTTTTTTAAATGATGATAATCAGGGTAAATGGTAAATGATTTTTACACACATGTAATAATAGGCGATAAGGTAGATAAGATGGCGAACTGGGAAGGGGTATCGGAGTTTGTCTCAGTGGCAGAAACAGAGAGTTTTACCGCAGCGGCTAAAAAGCTGGATACCTCGGTGGCTCAGATCAGCCGTAAAGTGTCCGCATTAGAAGACCGCTTGGCCATTAAACTGCTTAACCGCACTACGCGACGAGTCTCTGTGACTGAAGCAGGGCAGACCTATTATCAACACTGTCGCCAAGTGTTAGATGGGTTAGAGCAAGCCGAACGAGCGGTGAGTAACTTGCAAAGCACTCCGCAAGGTAAAATAAAGATTACCGCACCGGTCACCTATGGCGAGCAGCAGATCGCACCGTTACTGAATCAGTTTATGGAGAAACACCCGCAACTTGAGCTGCACTTTCAACTGAGCAATCAACAGTTTGATCTGGTTGAACAAGGTTTCGACTTGGCGATTCGTCTTGGCCGCTTGCACGACTCCTCAATGATGGCCAAACGCCTCTCATCACGTCGCATCCATGTTTGCGCCTCACCAGACTATATTGAGCGCTATGGTGAGCCCTATACGCTGTCGGAGCTGCGTCAACACAACTGCCTGATTGGCGCCAAAGATTACTGGCGCTTTATCGAGTCGGGAAAAGAGCGGAGTATTCGTATAAAGGGCAGCATTCATAGTAACAGTGGCAAAGCGCTAACCGATGCGGCATTAAAGGGCATTGGCATCGTTCAGCTGCCCGATTATTACGTGCAGAGTTACTTGGAATCGGGTCAATTGATTGATCTGTTGTCTGCCTTTCAAGAAGAGAGAGAGGGAATATGGGCGCTCTATCCAAATAATCGCCACTTATCTCCAAAGGTTCGCATGCTGGTGGATTTTCTCGCTGAGAAGCTGGCGTAGCACGACTGATAATTAGGTCACAGTTATTCACTCTGCTCATTTATAAATAAGTGAAACTGTATAATGATGTGGCTTCAGTAGGTACCCAACGGGTTTGGGGCCATTGGTATAGGGAAGACTATGCACCACAACACCGCATCCAAATCTGAGTCGACTCTGTCAGCTTGGTATAATTTGGATCACAGGCTCTCATTCCAACTAAACTTCGAATAACCCCCATCGAAGCGCTTCCGCGCAGCTGTACCTTCTAGAAAACAGTGTCTCTATCGCTCTGTTGTTCTACTCTTATTATTAGCGTTATTGTATTTTCATCGAGGAATATAGCGTGACACTACCTCAATATTGGGAATCTTCTGCCATGCCGATCTTGTCGCCTTGGTACATTGAAGATTACAAACTGACTCATTATTTGCCGATTCATTAAGATCAGCGGTTTCGTTACACCCTAATTTTTAATGAATTTTCTGTGCAATTTAGCACAACAAAAAAGGCACTATTATGAGCAATATTAAACACCTACCAGAACCATTCCGTATCCGCGTTGTTGAGCCAATTGTGTTAAGAACACTTGAAGAGCGTCAAGCGGCGATCAAAGCATCGGGCATGAACCCATTCTCACTACGATCTGACGATGTGTTTATTGATCTATTGACTGATTCAGGCACCGGCGCCATCACCAATACCATGTTGTCAGCGGGAATGCTGGGTGATGAAGCCTACGCAGGCTCTAAGTCTTACTACAAATTGGCCGATGCGGTTACTGATATCTTCGGCTATAAGTACACTATGCCAACCCACCAAGGGCGTGGCGCAGAGCAGTTGATCATTCCTACGCTTATTGAGAAGCGCAAACGTGAAAAAGGGATGACAGCGCCTGTCTCTATTTCTAACTGGCACTTTGACACCACCCAAGGTCACACGCAACTGAACGGCGCACAAGCGGTGAACGTGGTGATTGATGAGTGTATGGATACCAATGTATTCCACCCATTTAAAGGTAACTTTGATATCGCTAAACTTGAAGCGGTGATTGAAGAGCACGGCCCTGAAAATGTCTACACCATCATCTCGACTATTACTAATAACTCCGCCGGTGGTCAGCCTGTCTCTATGGCCAACTTGAAAGCGGTATATGAAGTGGCGCAGCGATTCGATATCCCGGTATTGATGGATTCGGCACGTTTTTGTGAAAATGCCTACTTTATTCAACAGCGTGAAGAGGGTTTCCAAGATTGGACGATTGCTGCAATCATTAAAGAGATGTACAAATACTCAGATATGCTGGCCATGTCAGCGAAAAAAGATGCCATGGTGCGCATTGGCGGTCTGTTGTGTGTGAAGGACGATACTTATTTAGATGAGTTTACTGAGTGTCGCTCTCGTTGTGTGCCGATGGAAGGCTTCCCTACTTATGGCGGCCTGTCGGGTCAAGCGATTGAAGAGCTGGCTCGTGGGTTGTATGACGGGCAAGATCAAGACTACTTAGCTTACCGTATCAGTCAAATTGCCTACTTGGCGAATGAGCTTGAAAAAGCAGGGGTTCCTTGTCAGACCGCAGGTGGGCACGCGGTGTTTGTGGATGCAGGACGTCTATTGCCACACATTCCTGGTGATCAGTTCCCAGCCCATGCCTTGGCGTGTAAGTTGTATGAACTTGGCGGCATTCGTGCGGTTGAGATCGGTTCTCTTCTACTAGGTCGTGACCGAGATGGCGTACAGATCCAAGCCCCAATGGAGCTACTGCGTCTGACCATACCTCGCATGACCATCACCAAATCACACTGTGACTACATTGTTGATGCTTTTAAAGATGTGCTAGACAACGTACACACAGTGAAAGGGCTGCGTTTAACCTACGAACCAACGGTATTGCGTCACTTTACCGCGCGTTTAGAAGAGGTGTAAGCCAATTAAGAGAGAGTGACTAAGGGAGCTGTGATGGCTCCCTTTTTTATGGCTACTTTTTTGAAGGAGATTCGGCAGTTGCTCATGAGTGAACTTAAGCTTTATACTATTGCGATTCAAACCGTGCGATAAAATACGCGAAAAAAGTGTGATAAAAATGACAGAATCCACCCCCAAAGAAGACTATTTGGCCTACGATGATCTTTTTACTGATAAAGATGTACGCTATATGCGAAGAGCCCTAGAATTGGCAGCTGTAGCCGAGTCTGAAGGAGAGGTTCCCGTAGGCGCAGTGCTGGTATTGAATGACCAAATTATCGGCGAGGGTTGGAACCGATCCATTGGTCAGCATGATGCGACGGCGCACGCTGAAATGATGGCCATCAAGCAAGCGGGTCAAGTATTAGAGAACTACCGTCTGTTAGATACTACCTTGTATGTCACCTTAGAGCCTTGCCCTATGTGTGCAGGTGCCATGGTGCAGAGCCGAGTTGGCAAAGTGATTTACGGTGCTAGCGATCAAAAAACGGGCGCTGCGGGTTCGGTTATTAATCTGTTAGACGGTGAAGGGGTTTACCATGTCGTACAAGCCTCTGCAGGGTTACTGGCTGATGAGTGTCGTTTTCAATTGCAGGCGTTCTTTAAGCGTAGAAGGGTAGAAAAAAAGGAGTTGAAGCGATTAATGAGAGCGGAGGAGGGTGGTAAAGGCAAACAGTCTTAACATCAATGTTTGCCTATCGGGTGATGGTTACTCTTCGATATCGTCCAGTGCTGTCATCATATATGCGCGGTGGCGATTGAGTGTTTTTTTGTGGTTATTGGTTAACATGCGTTTTCTTCTGGTGGTAGACATTTTCTTATGTGCACCGGTTCTTTTTCTTGAAAGCATCAATATGCCTCCTTTATTCGTTAGTTCTATTCCAATCTAAATTACCTGTTTACGATAAATTAGCCAATTGTGGCTTCCTTCTGGTTTATTCTTTTCTGAAAACAACTGATTACAGCCATAAGAATCAGGAAACCTCTCTGTTATATCCTTTCATTGTTACTGATTTATGAATCGCCTTAAGTGATAAGGATCTCAATTATCGTGTCGATAATATGAGCAATGTCGCAAATACTGAGAGATATTACAGGGTACGTGTTTAAGACCAGAGGTAGAAAAAAAAGTTCCAACTCTTTTATATTCTTCGATTTTTTAAGATTTCAGCTAAGCAGTAAGCGAAAAGAACATCATGATCCAAATGCCGAGGAAGGCAGGAGGGGCAGTAATTGGCCTACGATAGGCCAATTACCTTATATTACTCATCACTCGATATGTCAGCAGCGGCAGAAACCGCTTTTTCTGGTGTTTCAATATCATCGATAGTGACATTGATGGTGGTTAAGTTATCAACATTGATGTCAACTTTTTCCAACTCATCATTATATTTTTCTAACTCATAACCCACTATCGATTGGTAGTAACGGCGGATGTTTTCTACGTATTTTTTGGCTTCATCGCCACGGGCAAAACCGTAGCGTGATTTACTGTAGTATTTCTTTTGACGTAGCAGAGGCAGGCGCTCTTTGACGTCTCCCCACGAATCTGGATCTGCCCCCTGTCTTTGGGTTAACCGCCTTGCATCCATCATGTGTCCGAAACCGACATTGTAAGAGGCCAAAGCAAACCAGATCTTCTCATGGCTCTCAATCGAGTCAGGAACACGCCTTACAATTTTACTTAGGTATTTTGAGCCGCCTTGGATGCTCTGTTCAGGGTCTAAACGGTTTCTAACACCGACAGAAGCCGCTGTTGGTTTGGTCAACATCATCATGCCACGTACACCTGTTGGCGAGGTCGCATTAGGGCGCCAGTGGGACTCTTGATAGGAGAGTGCGGCCAACAAGCGCCAGTCAAACTCACCCGCATACTTCTTAAATAGGGGCTCCCAGCGATCAAGTTTACTGTCTATCGCACGAATAAAGGCACGAGTATCCACGTAATCAAAGGTCTCAACATGACCAAAATACTTCTCTTCTAGCTTAACTAGCTCACCAGACTGTTTTAGATCGCCGAAAAATTCGATCATGATGCCGAGTAAACTTTCGTTGTTTGATTTATTGAGAT
This sequence comes from Aliivibrio kagoshimensis, assembly GCF_050337105.1. Lineage (NCBI taxonomy): Bacteria > Pseudomonadati > Pseudomonadota > Gammaproteobacteria > Vibrionales > Vibrionaceae > Aliivibrio > Aliivibrio kagoshimensis. The sequence continues at coordinate 66,743 of NZ_JAKJSQ010000012.1, read as the reverse complement.
ACCAAGCGATAGGTTGATCTTCAGTCAACTCAAATGCCACTGCAATTTCAGGGTGTATACGTTGGCTCAGTGCCACTTGAACAGAGTCAGCGATGGTGTAATCGAGTTTGCCCTCTGCAACCAATTTTAATAGTTCCGTCACGCCTAAGTTAGCATTGGTTTGCCACTCTAAATCCGGATTGTCACTCTTTAAGCTGAATAAGGTTGATTCAAAGCTGGAGTGTTTCGGAATGGTCAGGTGATTCTCTTGTTCAATTAGGTTTTTGATGTTTCTTGGGCGCCACTCTCCTTTTTTATACACCAGTTGTTGGCTGACATAATAGTAGACAGGGCCAGAGCGAAAGCGTTTCAAACGGTTTGGAGTGACCGTAAGATTTGCCGCAATAATATCCACTTCATCACGCTCTAATGCGGGAAACAAACCAGAGAAACTGTAAGCAGGTTTCATCTCTAGTTTTACGTTGAGCTGTTCAGCAAACAGTTTGGCTAAATCATAATCGAGACCGGTTGGCCCCTCGGTACCTATGTAGTAGGAGAGTTGATTATTTAAGGTACCAACACGCAATACACCACGTTCTCTTATCTCATCCAGTTTGGATTTAGGTTCAGAATCAATCTGACAGCCAGTAAGGACAATGCTAAATAAAGTAATTAAAAATAAAGACTTATATTTTATTTTTAGTTGATTTCGAATCAAAAGAGACGCTCATGTGGCTACGGTAGAGGGTATTTATACCAAAGCAGGCTGTCAGGAGCAAAAAAACCGGAGATAAAATAATATAAATCATGATTTCAAAGAGTAATTAAAAAAAAATAAAAAAATAACGCAAACGGTTGCGTTAGAGGTTACGAATCGATCTAATTTCCCTTATACTACGCCCGCAATCCTCGAGGTGGCATTGACGTATTTTTATGAATTCGATGAAAATACGTCAATATCATCTTTAATCAATTGCCAAAGAGACGTAAGTACATGAAAATATTGCGTGGTTCAGCCGCACTTTCAGAGTTTCGTGTTAATAAGCTATTAGAGCTTTGCCGAGAACTAAGCCTGCCTGTAACAAACATCTATGCCGAGTTTATGCACTTTGCGGATCTGTCTACTGAGCTTACTGAGTCTGAGCAAGAGAAGCTTAATAAGCTACTGACTTACGGCCCTACCATCCAAGAGCATGACCCTGAAGGGCTGCTGGTTCTCGTGACGCCTCGTCCAGGAACGATCTCTCCATGGTCTTCAAAAGCGACTGACATCGCCAACAACTGTGGTCTCTCTTCTATCAAACGTTTAGAGCGTGGCACGGCTTATTATATTGAGAGCAGTACGCCACTGTCTGATGTTCAAACTCTTGAGTTAAAAGCCATCTTGCACGATCGTATGATGGAGATCGTCCTTAACGACTTTGAGCTTGTTAATGCGCTGTTTGCAGTGGCACAACCTGCCCCCGTCGCTGATGTTGATCTGCTGAATGGTGGTCGAAAAGCACTGGAAGAGGCAAACGTCACTTTAGGCTTAGCACTGGCTGAAGATGAAATTGATTACTTGCTAGAGAGCTTTACTGAGAAGCTAGGACGTAACCCAACTGACATCGAACTCATGATGTTTGCTCAAGCGAACTCAGAGCATTGCCGTCATAAGATATTCAATGCTGACTGGACCATTGATGGTATTAAACAAGAGAAGTCTCTGTTTAAGATGATCAAAAACACCTTTGAGCTGCACCCTGAGAATGTATTGTCCGCCTATAAAGATAACGCGGCAGTAATGACAGGTTCAGAGGTTGGTCGCTTCTTCCCTGATCCAGAAACTCGTGAATACAATTACCATCAAGAGCAAGCACACATCTTGATGAAAGTGGAAACTCATAACCACCCAACCGCTATCTCTCCTTGGCCGGGCGCATCAACAGGATCTGGTGGTGAAATCCGCGATGAAGGCGCAACGGGCATCGGTGGTAAACCAAAAGCTGGTTTAGTGGGTTTCTCTGTTTCAAACTTAAAAATTCCAAACTTTGTGCAGCCTTGGGAGACCGATTTTGGTAAACCAGGTCGTATTGTTACCGCACTTGATATTATGCTAGAAGGCCCATTAGGCGGCGCGGCATTCAATAATGAATTTGGTCGTCCAAACTTACTCGGTTACTTCCGTACCTATGAAGAGCGTGTAAACTCTCATAACGGTGAAGAAGTTCGTGGTTACCATAAGCCGATCATGATCGCTGGTGGCATGGGTAACATCCGCGACGAGCATGTGCAGAAACGTGAAATTCCTGTTGGCGCCAGTTTAATTGTATTAGGCGGACCAGCCATGAACATCGGGCTTGGCGGTGGCGCCGCGTCTTCAATGGCGTCTGGTCAATCGGCTGAGAACTTAGATTTTGCTTCGGTACAGCGTGAAAACCCAGAGATGGAACGTCGTTGCCAAGAGGTTATCGACCGCTGCTGGCAGATGGGTGACGATAACCCAATTGCTTTCATTCACGATGTGGGCGCTGGTGGTATCTCAAATGCACTGCCTGAGTTAGTGGACGATGGTGAGCGTGGCGGAATTTTCAATCTACGCGATGTGCCAAATGATGAACCTGGCATGAGCCCACTTGAGATTTGGTGTAATGAGTCTCAAGAGCGCTATGTGATGGCAGTTGCCGATAAAGACATGCCAGCATTTGAAGCGATTTGTAAGCGTGAACGTGCCCCGTATGCAATCGTAGGTAAAGCGACCGAAGAGCGCAATCTGAAACTGGAAGATGCTCATTTCGACAATACACCAATCGATATGCCAATGGACATCTTATTGGGCAAAACGCCGAAGATGACACGCGACGTGGTGACATTAAAAGCAAGCAATCCGGCCATTGATCGCAGCAACATCACGATTGACGATGCAGTAGAGCGTGTTTTACGTCTTCCTACTGTGGCAGAGAAAACTTTCCTTATTACCATTGGTGACCGCACTGTAACAGGTTTAGTGGCGCGCGATCAGATGGTGGGCCCTTGGCAGGTGCCAGTGGCCAACTGTGCAGTCACTGCAGGCAGCTACGACACGTATCACGGCGAAGCGATGTCGATGGGCGAGCGTACTCCGGTTGCTCTGCTTGATTTTGGTGCTTCAGCGCGCCTAGCAGTAGGCGAAGCGATCACTAACATCGCTGCAACCAATATTGGCGATATCAAACGCATTAAACTCTCTGCAAACTGGATGTCTCCAGCGGGTCACCCTGGTGAAGATGCGGGCCTGTACGAAGCGGTTAAAGCCGTGGGCGAAGAGTTATGTCCTGCACTGGGTTTAACGATTCCTGTGGGTAAAGACTCCATGTCGATGAAGACTAAGTGGAGCGAAAATGGCGAAGAGAAAGAGGTGACATCACCACTTTCACTGGTTATTACCGCCTTTGGTCGAGTGGAAGATGTGCGCAAAACGATTACGCCTCAGCTTCGCACCAACAAAGGTGATTCAAGCTTAGTGCTTATCGACCTTGGTAACGGTAAGAATCGTTTAGGTGCAACAGCGCTGGCGCAAGTGTATAAGCAGTTAGGTGACAAACCTGCTGATGTCGATAATGCCGAGCAACTGAAAGGTTTCTACGATGGTCTGCAGCAGTTAGTGGCTGAAGATAAGTTAATGGCTTACCACGATAAAGGCGATGGCGGTCTGTTTGTCACGCTGGCTGAGATGGCGTTTGCGGGACACTGTGGTGTGAAAGCAAACATTGATGCTCTGGGTGAAGATACGTTAGCGGTTCTGTTTAACGAAGAGTTAGGTGCGGTGATTCAAGTGGCGGACAGCGAACTTGAGTCAGTATTAGCCACGTTATCTGACCACGGCTTAGCCACGTGCTCACATGTGATTGGTGCGGTTGAAGCTTCTGATCAGTTCATCATTACATCAGGCGAAGAGACCGTGATTGATAAGTCACGTATTGAACTTCGTGTTATTTGGGCTGAAACCACGCATAAAATGCAGTCTCTTCGAGATAATACCGAGTGTGCGGATCAGGAACATGCTGCGAAGTCAGACAACAGCGACCCAGGTTTGAACGTGAAGCTTAGCTACGACATTAATGAAGACATTGCTGCCCCGTACATTGCAACGGGCGCAAAACCTAAGATGGCTATTTTACGTGAGCAGGGTGTCAACTCGCATGTTGAGATGGCGGCGGCATTTGATCGCGCGGGTTTTGAAGCCACTGATATTCACATGAGCGATATCTTAACGGGTAACGCGGTATTAGAAGATTATAAAGGTCTAGTGGCCTGTGGTGGTTTCTCATACGGTGACGTATTAGGCGCAGGTGAAGGTTGGGCGAAGTCAGTGTTGTTCAACGAGCAAGCACGTGATCAGTTCGAAGGCTTCTTTAAACGTGAAGAGACGTTCTCATTAGGTGTGTGTAATGGTTGTCAGATGCTGTCTAATTTACGTGAGCTTATTCCTGGTGCAGAGTATTGGCCACGATTCGTACGTAACGAATCTGAGCGTTTTGAAGCACGTTTCAGCTTAGTTGAGATCCAAGAGAATGACTCAGTTTTCTTTAAAGGGATGGCGGGTTCTCGTATGCCAATCGCCGTGTCACATGGCGAAGGCCGCATGGAAGTGCGTGATGCAGAGCATTTAGCAGCGATTGAGCAATCTGGTACGGTTGCGATGCGATACGTGGATAACTTGGGTAATCCAACGCAACAATACCCGAACAATCCTAACGGTTCGCCAAACGCTATTACCGGCTTAACCACCGCCGATGGACGAGTGACCATTATGATGCCTCACCCTGAGCGTGTATTCCGCGCGGTGGCAAACTCATGGCACCCTGAAGAGTGGAATGAAGATAGCCCGTGGATGCGCATGTTCCGTAATGCACGTGTCAATATCGGCTAAGGTTGACGCCACGTTATCAAATAAACGGCAGCTCTCGAGCTGCCGTTTTTTGTTTAAGGTTGTAACTGATATTCACTTATTAAACAGTGGAGAGGAATGTTGAGCCCTTGGTTAAGCTTCCTGATCATAGTAATACTAAGCTTTCTTTTCTTATTCAACACTTCACTGACTCTGCTACGTTGTCCAAGGTAGGGGACCAAATCAGCATCGACTAACCCCTGCTGATCCATTCTAAATTTAATGACTTCGATAGGGTCAGGTGACTTAATAGGGAAGTAGTGATCTTCAAATGATTGGACTAATGTCGTTAGAATTTCAAGTTCATCGCCTTGTAGGGTGTTTGGTTTAGCATCCCAAAGCTGTTCGATACGATGCAGAGCTTGTTGATGATCGAGTAATGTTTTGATTGGTTTGATGTTCATACATACCACTCTTAAATATTTTCAGCATCGATGTTGTCATACTGTTTATGTGTGCCAATGAAGCGGATGTAACAGATAGAAAAAGCGTAATTAACAGCAACAATTAAACGGTATTTATTGCCATGAATATTGAAAATGACTCTATTGTTGGCAATAAAACTGGCATTTTGATAGAGAGATTTAATATCTTGTGGCGTCGCCCAGTTAGCTCGTTTAACTTCGTCATACCATGCTTTTAATGGTTGTTCAGAATCGAAATAGCGCGGCTGTAGCCAGAAATCTCGTAATGAGGCTCGTGATATAATTCTCATAAAGAAAGCGCACCTTAATTCCCATTATGGGAAATCCTGTATGATAGTCAAATTTAATTTTCCCGAATGGGAATAAATAACACCTTATTCAGAGAGAGAAAGAGTAGGTGTGAATATGATTTTTGGCATTGCGAGGGAGTGATTACTCTGAGGTGGGTGCTTTGCATTTTTATTGCATTACGCTAATGGAAAGCTCATTTATTTATGGATATTTGTTAGGCGAATTGAAAAGCGTGTGTTCTAATACCGCCCGTACGGGATGGCTGTAATAATTTGGCCAAATAGGTAGGTATCTATTACCCGAAATGACTATTTAGGAAAAAGAAATGGCAAAGTTTGATTACCGCTTAAAAGAGAAAGATAACACTTGGACTGCTGAAATTATTAGAAACGTAACGTCTAGAAGAAAGATGGTTTCTAAGCGTCAGGGTGATTTCTCTACTGAAGCTGAAGCGCTAGTATGGGCTGAGAAAGAGTTGGTTCAATTCTCTCAAAACCAGAACGAACGCAATCAGCGTAAAGCAGTAACACGTAAAGCAAATGAAGCAGTTGCTGCTGAAAAAGCAGAGAAAGCTGCAGCGAAAAAAGCCGCTTATGAAGCTGCTCGTGACGCTGAAGATGATGAGATGTACGACGAAGAGTAATCTTCTACGCATTTTATCTAAATAACAGTTAAGACGCCTTAATAACATCAGCTATAATGCTGCTTGAAATTAAGGCGTATTTTTTTGTCTGAAAAGTGTGGTATATGAATAAAGAGACTCTGTTAGAGCACATTTTACAAGAGTTAGAGCGAGTGCGTTTAGTGGCGGTGAATGCGGTTATTCAAGCCAGTGAAACGGCAACCAGTAAAGAGACCATCGCCCGAAGCAAATATGAAACGTTTGGTTTAGAGGCTTCCTATTTGGCGCACGGGCAGGCAATGCGTGTGGCAGAGTGCGATGAAGATTTAGCCAAATTTAAAGAGATGACACTACAGAATTTTGAAGATACATCGCCCATTGCGTTAAGTGCGTTGATCACTCTGTTTGATGAAAACGATGATGAACAGCTGCTATTTCTTGGTCCAGCGGCGGGTGGGTTGAAAGTACAATACGGTCAACAGGAGGTGGTGGTGATTACGCCTTCATCACCTTTAGGTAAAGCGTTAATTGGACTGAAACTAGATGATGAAGTTGACGTGTTAATTGGCGATAATAAAAAAACTTATGAGATTATTACTCTGCAATAGGGCGGAGAATTTATGGAGATATTATGCGTTTACTATTAGCTTTACTGCTGCCTTGGTTGCAGTTTTTTACCATTGGTCGTCCGTTTGCAGGAATTTTCTGCCTGATTTTGCAAATTACGCTAATTGGTTGGATACCTGCTGCTATCTGGTCGGTGTACGCGTTAAGCCAATATAAAACAGAGAAGAAAATCGATGAGGCGCTAGGTAAAAATATCTAGTTTTCTTTTACCGTTGGTTTTATATCGCAATAAATAGAAAATAAGCAGTGGATAATTATTGCCAATAGCGACGCAAAGCAGTATCGTACTAGTTCATTGATACACCGTGTCGGTTATCAGTTTATTAATGCAATCTGTGTAGTAGAAGTCGTATGGATAATAGAAGAGAGAATTTTGGTTCACGTTTAGGTTTTATTTTGGCTGCTGCCGGTGCCGCCGTTGGTTTAGGTAATATTTGGGGCTTTCCAACTCAAGCGGCAAGTAATGGCGGTGGCGCATTCTTACTGGTCTATCTCTTCTTTATTCTTATCGTCGCATTCCCTATGTTGGTCGCTGAGTTAGCCATTGGTCGCCATGGGCAAGCGAATCCCGTTGACAGTATGAGATCGCTTACCGATAACCCTAAAGGCAAAGCATTAGGTGCTAGCATTGGCTGGTTAGGCTTGAGTGTGCCAAGTATGGTACTGGCTTTTTACAGTATTGTTGGTGGCTGGATCATCTGTTTTGCCCTTGGTGCGATCGCTGATGTTGCTGGCATGGTTGAACTTGCTCAGTGGTTCAAAGGGTTCAGTTTAGAACGTAACATTTTCGGTACCATCACCTTCTATGTTCTGACGATTTTAATTGTTCAAGGTGGTGTAAAAGATGGCATCGAAAAGTGGTCAACGCGACTGATGCCTGCTCTCTTCGTTCTGTTTGCTCTGTTGTTTGTTTATATAATGACGCAAAATGGGGCTGTTGAAGGATTAAAGCACTACCTCATTCCTGATTTTAGTAAGATATTTGACCGTAAACTGCTGCTAGCGGCGATGGGGCAAGGCTTTTTCTCTTTGACCATTGGTGGTTGTTCCATGCTGGTGTATGGGTCTTATCTGAGTAAAAAAGAGAACCTACCTAAGATGGCGATGAGCGTGACTCTGGTTGATACCGCTGTTGCTTTCATTGCAGGGCTAGTGGTCATGCCGGCTATGTTTGTTGCGATGCAAAAAGGGGTTGAAATCTACGCCCAAGATGGCTCATTGTTGAGCTCTGATACTTTAGTTTTTACGGTGTTACCACTGATGTTTGAGAGCTTAGGCTTACTTGGACAGCTGTTTGCTATCGTCTTTTTTGTGCTACTAACTATTGCCGCGTTAACCTCTTCAATCTCTATGCTTGAATGTCCGGTTGCCTTGGTAGGGGAGCGCTTTAATACTAAGCGCAGTACAACCAGTTGGGTGTTGGGTGGTGTGATAGCGCTGTTCAGTATTATCATCTGTTTCAATTTTGGTCAGATGTTTGGATTAGTCGCCACGATAGCCACTCAATATTTGCAACCTTTCTCCGCTTTGCTGTTCTGCTTATTCGCAGGTTGGGTGTGGAATCGTAATTCAAAAATGAAAGAACTAGCAGAGGGTAATCCTGATTTTCAATACAGCCTTTTTGGTAAAATTTGGCCACTGTATGTGAAAGTAGTGTGCCCTATTTTGGTCGCTTCAGTTATCTGGGTCTCTTTCTTTTAATCCGCTTTCCAGTGCAAGGTACACCTTAATGACCCCCTATTAAGGTGTACTCTTTACCCTTTTTTACTTAATAACCTCGTATTGCCCACTCTGCAACCTTCCCTTTCAGTGATAATATTCCCCCTTAACTTGTAGTGACTTCTGTATAGGTATTTTGTGTTGTCTGAGATTATTGCTGGGCCAATTTTACGACGTTTAACCGAGCAACAATTGGTGTTGTGGTGGGTGAGCCCTTTTGAGTGTGAAGGGCACTTAACGTGTTACATTGACAACAACGCGATTGCACAGATCCCACTGTCAGAATCGGTTACCTGCTACCGAGTGGGCGCGCACGCGGTGGTGCATCTTCTGGATGTACAAGTCAACCTACCGATTGAAACCTATATTGAATATGACCTAATTATCCAGAGCGATGGGAAAGAAAAAACCTTATCTGAGATGGTAGAAGGTATAACGTATGATGGCTGCTCTCGTCCCTCTTTTATTATTCAACCTACCATCAATAATTTACTGCATGGCTCATGTCGAAACCCACACTATGAGGGGCATGATAGCTTGTTGGCTGGCGATGATCTTACCGCTAGCACATTGGATTGTGTAACCAAAAGACCTGCTTTGTTGATGATGAGTGGCGATCAGATCTACGCGGATCATGTGGCTGGCCCGATGTTATTTGCCATCCACCAAGTGATTGAGTTACTGGGCTTAAATAGTGAGGAGTTGGCTGGAGAGCAGTTTACTAACAGCGATCAACTCTATCAGTTAAGCGAACACTATTATCAGCGAGAGAGCCTCTTACCCAAAGGGATCTTTACGTCGACCAGCAGTCACAATCACCTGATAACTTTTGCTGAGTTCATGGCGATGTATCTATTAGTGTGGTCGCCAACGTTATGGCAAGAGGTTGAGTTGCAAGGCTTTGCTGTTGCTGATGAACATAAAGCGGAGTATCAACGAGAATTGGTCGCCATTGAGAAGTTTCAACTAGGGTTGAGCAAGGTTCGTCGTCTGTTAGCGCATACTCCAACGTATATGATTTTTGATGACCATGATGTGACCGACGATTGGAACTTAACCGCTCACTGGGAACAGGAGGCTTATCAACACCCTCTGTCAAAACAGATCATTGGCAATGCATTGATGAGTTACTGGCTGTGCCAAGGGTGGGGTAATGACCCAGTACAGTTTACCGGTGATTTTTGGCAGGAGGCAGACCGCTACCAGCAAGAGAGAGATCACCAGAGTCAACTGAGCTTCATCGAGCATCTTTTTGATTTTTCAAAGTGGCAGTACTGTGTCGAGAGTCACCCTAAGCTGGTGGTATTAGATAGTCGGACCCGGCGTTGGCGTTCAGAACGTAATCTTAAATCCCCTTCAGGGCTGATGGATTGGGAGGCGATGTGTGAGTTGCAGCAAGAACTGATTGGCCAACAAGCGATCATTTTGGTCTCACCAGCTCCGATTTTTGGAGTGAAGGTGATAGAGACTATGCAGCGAGCCATGACGACATTCGGCCACCCTTTAGCGGTGGATGCTGAAAACTGGATGGCGCACAAAGGGTCAGCCAGTACCATGCTTAATATCTTTAAACACCCTAAAACGCCGCAGAATTTTGTTATCTTATCGGGCGATGTGCACTACTCATTTGTGTATGATATTGAACTGAGGTTTCGTCACTTCTCACCAGAGATTTGGCAAATCACCTCAAGTGGCATCAAGAATCAATTCCCTCAACCTTGGATTGGTCTGCTAGATACGCTTAATCGGTGGTTATATGGATCTTACTCACCATTAAACCTCTTTACTCAGCGTCGCTCGATGAAGATAAAAGGGCGTCATGTTGCAGGTCAAGGCAATCAGCGTCTAATGGAACGGTGCGGCTTAGGTTATGTGGAGTTAGATTCGACGGGAAGACCGGTGCATATTTGCGATCTGCACAATGACGGCTCGAACAGTGAGTTTTTATCAAATGATGAAGAGTTACTGCCGTAAGGTATCACGGCAGTATTTGGGGTTATCGAAACTGGTTGTTCTGCTCGTTGTAGTGGTAATCACCAGTAGCAAGCTTTTCTATTAGTGCGGCTTTATCAATATCAAAAGCGCGCACTAAGTTATCAATATCTCCGTGCTCATCGCGCAGTTTCATATTTACAATGCTCATCAACATATGAACATCCATCGAGGCAAAATTAGATAAATCCATCGTGAAACCTCAATCTTGATGGTCAGAAATCAACAGATTGGCCGCAGCAAAAGCCGCTTGCTCTCGTACCTCTTTAGCCACATTCTCATTAGAGGCAATATCATTCAGTGTTTTGACGACACAGGTAATTGCTTGAGGGACATACCCTTGATCGCCACTGCCAATTTGAGAGTAAAGCTCACGGATCATGTCGCAACAGTCATAGACTTTCATTATAAAGGGTTCCTAATAAAAACAGTGTTCATCACTATACCTTGAAGAGTATAAAGTTGTTCTGTTTAGAATCAAAGGGGCTTCTACCTCTAACTTTCACTCATTGTGGGGATGAATTCACTTAACTCTGACACTCGTGTTGGCAATGTTGGCAACAATTAGCACGCACTAATGACAGAGGGATAAAATGATGCAATTTACTGAACAGGATAGAGAAGCACTTTACAATGTGTGGATGCCACAAAAGGCCAAGATGAGAATTACCCAAATGGAGATGGCGAAGAAGCTAGGTCTTACTCAAGTCTCTTTTTCAGAGTTACTGCGTGGTGGTGCGCCGTTAAATATGTCTTATATATCTGATTTTTGTAGGCTTCTTCATGTAAATCCCGAGTCTGTTCTTCCCTCATTAAAGCGCTCGTCATACGCCGACGGGAAATCGGTACGCTTGAGTAATCGTATGTCTGTAGATGGAAAAATACAAAAAGTCTACGTTGAAGGCAATCAAGTGGTGGTGGAGTACATCCATAACGTGATGTAGTGAGTGTCTGCTTTACGATTTTATCATTGCAGCAGCGGATCCAAACAAGGTCATAATAAACAGCGCCCACTTTAAGGTGTTGGGCTTGGCTTTAATGGCCATTTTCACGGCGATGTGCGCACCAAACATGGTGCCAAAGGCGAGGATTAGACCCGGTAGCCATAAAATCAGGTCTTCGATGACAAACAGAATCAGCGCGACAAAGGTAAACACTAAGGTACACAGCATTTTTAACGCATTGGCTCTGACCAGATCATAACGCAGTGATCCCGCTAATGCCGCAAGCAGAACAAATCCCACTCCCGCCTGTACGAAACCACCATACACGCCGGCGATGAACAACCACCACCATGAACTGGGTGTTTCAGAGACTTTGTTGATTGGCGTGCCCAGTGCTGGAGATATCATCGTAGGCTTTACTAGTATGATCAGTGCCATCAGCAACATGGTGCCAAGCAGAAGGGGTTTAATCCAATCACTCGGAGCATAAGCCGCTCCCGCTGCGCCAACTAATCCACCGATAATGCTGGGAATCAAGATGGGAACCTTGTCATCACTGTCGAGCTTTCCGTGCTTTTTAAAGCCTAAAACAGCAACAATAGACTGCATAAAAACGCCCACTCGATTGGTTGCATTGGCGACGTCTGCTGGCATTCCCATGACCATCAAGGCAGGAAGCGTTAAATTGGAGCCGCCACCCGCAATGGTATTGATGATCCCGGCTAGAAAACCGGTGATCAGTAGCAGGGCAGTTTGAGTCAGCGAAATATCCATTTCATCCTCTTCCTTGTAAAAAAAAGGCAGTGTCGAAACACTGCCTATCTAGATTTAACCTGACTAAGGTTAGCCGATTAACTTATTTGTGCTTTGATGTGCTCAACAATGTTGGCCATCTCAACGGCAACTTTATCACCGTTGCGACGATTCTTGTACTCGAAGTTGCCTTCATCCATGCTGCGATCACCGATAACAACCGTGTGAGGAATACCCACAAGTTCGATATCTTTAAACATCACACCTGGACGCTCTTTACGATCATCAAATAGAACCTCAATCCCAGCAGCAGTCAGGTCTGCATACAGCTTCTCCGCCGCTTCTTTAACTCGCTCAGATTTGTGCATGTTCATTGGTACGATAGCCACTTGGAAAGGGGCAATCGCTTCAGGCCAGATGATGCCAAACTTATCGTGGTTTTGCTCGATGGCCGATGCCACAACACGTGATACACCGATACCGTAACAACCCATCTCTAAGATAGCACTCTTACCGTTAGGACCAAGAACGTTACAGTTCATTTTCTCTGAGTAGTTAGTACCAAGCTGGAAGATATGACCCACTTCGATACCGCGTTTAAGAAGCAATGTTCCTTGGCCACATGGGCTTAGGTCACCTTCAATTACGTTACGTAGATCTTCCACTTGACCCAATTCAACATCACGACCCCAGTTGATACCGAAGTAGTGTTTGTCATCAACGTTAGCACCAGCACCAAAATCACTCATGACAGCGACAGTACGGTCAACGATGAATGGAAGGTCAAGACCTACAGGGCCAAGAGAACCAGGGCCTGCACCGACGAGTGCACGAATCTCTGCTTCATCTGCAAATTCTAATGGCGAAGCAACTTGTGCTAGGTTCTCAGCTTTAATTTCGTTTAATTCGTGATCACCACGGATGATCAGTGCGATAAGATCTGCATCGACTTCGTCAGAGGCTTTAACGAACAGTGTTTTCACTGTTTTATCAATAGCCAGGCCGTGCTGTTCTACAAGCTCAGCGATGGTTTTTGCGTTTGGCGTATCTACAAGCGTCATCTCTTGCGTTGGCGCGTCAGCTGAATCAGCAGGTGCTAACGCTTCTGCTTTTTCGATATTGGCAGCGTAATCAGACTCTGAAGAGAAAGCAATGAGGTCTTCGCCGCTCTCTGCCAATACGTGGAATTCGTGAGAACCGCTACCACCAATCGCTCCGGTGTCAGCAAGCACTGGACGGTAATCCAATCCCATGCGGTCGAATGCGCGGCAGTAAGCTTGGTGCATCGCTTCGTAAGACTTCTCTAGCCCCTCTTTGTCGATGTCAAAGCTGTAAGCATCCATCATTAGGAATTCACGAGCACGCATCACACCAAAGCGAGGGCGTCTTTCATCACGGAATTTCGTTTGGATCTGGTACAGATTCAGTGGCAGCTGTTTGTAAGAGCTCACTTCATTGCGAACTAGGCTAGTCACGACCTCTTCTGCTGTTGGACTAAGGACAAACGGACGAGCGTGGCGATCAGATAAACGAAGCAGTTCAGGGCCCATCTTTTCAGAGCGTCCTGTCTCTTCCCACAATTCAAAAGGCTGAACAACGGGCATCAACGTCTCTACGGCACCGCCATTATTGATCTCTTGACGAACGATACTTTCCACTTTACGTAGTACACGTAGACCAGTAGGTAGCCAAGTGTATAGACCTGACGCTAGCTTACGGATCATACCTGCACGTAGCATCAGCTGATGGCTGATAACTTCTGCATCGTTTGGAGTCTCTTTGAGAGTAGCAAGAAGATAGTTACTGGTACGCATTACTGATATCCGTTTGTTATGGTTAATTTTAGTAAGCCGGAGCTTGAGTTAGCCGACTATAATAGCAGTCAAATCCCGTTCTCAAAAGAGGTCAATAGCAGTTACTGTCATTGATTCGTCGTTAACGGTGAATTTCACGTTTAAATCAAATAGGTGGACCGCATACTCTTTGTTATCAACTTTTCCTTTTTTGTAGGCTGGGCGAGGGTCTTGGCCTAATACTTCTTTGATCACCGCCTCGATGTGAGCACCTTGCGGGTGCTGATGCAGTTGCTGTTGAGCTTGAATTGAGAACAGCACAGGTTTGGTGTCTGGGGCTTGCTCTGCAAATCCTCCGATCGCAGTTGGAATGCTATCGGAGTAGGGAATATAGGGCTTGATATCCACGATAGGCGTGCCATCAACCAAGTCAACGCTGCCCAGATCTAAAAATGTGCGTGCACCTTGTTGGGTAACGCCTTGCAGTTCAACGGCTGACATACCAATGCCATTAGGACGAAATGTGGCTCGAGAAGCAAATACGCCTACTCGCTCATTGCCCCCTAAGCGCGGTGGACGTACTGTCGGTCGCCAGCCCGCCTCAAGGTTTTTATCAAATAGAAACAGCAGCCATAGATGAGAAAACTGTTCAATACCTCGCACCGCTTCTGGGGTGTTTGCTTCTCCAATAAGCTCCACCCGGGCAGTTGCACTAGGCGCGAGTCTTGGTTGACGAGGCACGGCAAATTTCTCTTTGTAGGGAGAGTGGATGACTCCAACGGGATCAACTGGATAGTTCATGGCAGTAGGCTCAAATCTTAAGGTAGGCACATTCTAGCATGAGTTTACGGTTACTTTGTTGATATCTATTCTCATTTGGATTGCTCTATTGTTTGTTATGTTATAACATAACGAAAAATTCAAATAGGAGAGAGTAGTGAAAAAATCAATTCATCCGAAATATCAGACCGTGGTATTTCATGATACCAGCGTGGACGAGTACTTCATGGTGGGGTCAACGTTAACCACAGACAGAACCATCACTTGGAAAGATGGCAAAGAGTATCCATACATGACGCTAGATACCTCTTCAGCGTCACACCCTTTTTATACCGGTCAGCAAAGAGTGGCGTCTACTGAAGGGAGAGTCGCTGATTTCTCTCGCCGATTTGGTTCAATGATAGGAAAAAAATAATGAAAGTATTAAGTTCTTTAAAGAGTGCTAAAAATCGTCATAGAGATTGCCAAGTCATTAGACGAAAAGGGCGGGTATTTGTGATTTGTAAATCCAACCCAAGGTTTAAAGCGGTGCAAGGGAAAAAGAAAAAATAGGAAAAAAAGGTTGGCTATTAAGGCCAACCTTTTTGATGATAACTCAGTTTATGACTACCAGCCTTTTACAATACCGCCATTAAAGGTATCAAAAGCGGCTTTGTACACTTCTTCAGTTTGGTAAGCTTTTACGAAGTTTTGTACATTTTCAGCGTTAACGTTATCTTCACGAGCAACAATTAAGTTCACATATGGTGACTCTTTGCTCTCAACGAAGATGCCATCTTTCTCTGGCGTTAAGTTAATGCTGCTTGCATAAGTGGTGTTGATGATCGACAACGCAACATCATCCAAAGAGCGTGGAAGTTGAGCTGCATCCAGTTCGATGATCTCGATGTTTTTTGGGTTGGTTGCGATATCACGTACCGTTGCTGACAGTCCAGCGCCTTCTTTTAGCGTAATAAGACCCTGTTGCTCAAGAAGAATCAGTGAACGACCTAGGTTAGTTGGGTCGTTTGGCACAGCAATACGTGAACCTTCTTGAATCTCATCAACACTAGTGACTTGTTTAGAGTAACCGGCAATTGGATAAACAAAGGTGTTGCCCGCAATCTGTAGTTTGTAACCACGATCAATCACTTGCTGATCTAAATATGGCTTATGCTGAAAAGCGTTGATATCAACAGAGCCATCATCAAGAGCGGCATTTGGTGTGACGTAATCTGTAAATGTGACCAGTTCAACATCAAGGTCGAATTTCTCTTTAGCTACTTTTGCAGCCACTTCTGCAACTTGTGCTTCAGCACCCGCCATAACAGCCACTTTAATTTTATTCGAGTCGGTACTGTTTTCACCACAGCCAGTTAGTGCCAGTAAAGAAGCAAGGCCTGCAATTGTAGCTAATTTTTTAAACGTTAATTTCATTGTTATTCCCTTATAATAAATCGACTGTAACTTTTTTATCTATGATCCACTCGGCGTACAACAGCGTCGCCAACTGATTGAATAATTTGAACTAATACGATTAACATAACGACAGTCACTGCCATTATAGATAACTCATATCGGTGGAACCCGTAACGAATGGCAACGTCACCTAACCCACCACCGCCAACGGTTCCTGCCATTGCTGAGTAACTTACCAAAGTCACTAAAGTGATTGTCACTGAATTGACAATTGTTGGTAAAGCTTCTGGCAATAACACGCGATTGATGATTTGCAGTGGAGTCGCTCCCATCGCTTGCGCCGCTTCTACTAAACCTGAAGGAACTTCGATTAACGCGCCTTCGATTAATCGAGCAACAAAGGGGATAGCACCAATCGTTAATGGAACAATGGCTGCTGTGGTGCCGATAAAGCTTCCAACCAGCAGTTTGGTTAACGGAATAATGGCAACCATTAACACTAAAAATGGGACAGAGCGGCCAACATTGACAACCGCACCTAATACTTTATTCATTTTAACATTTTCAAGCAGTCCCCCTTTTTTAGAGGTGTGCAGTACTACGCCAAGAGGAATGCCGATGGCAAAACCGATCACACCTGAAACGAACACCATGTAGAGTGTCTGCCAAGTCGCTTCTAGCAATAATCCACTGTTTTGATTTAACCAATCTGAAATAAGATCAAAGGACATAACCGAGTACCTCTACTTTAACTTGATGCTCTTGCAAAAATGACAGTGCTTGTTGGGTGGATGATTCGTCGCCATAGAATTCAGCCATTAACAGACCAAATTTAACGCCGCCAGCGTAATCAATGTCAGAGCTTAAAATGGCAATATCGATATTGAAATTTCGTGATATTTGACTGATGACTGGTGCGTCAACGGTGGCACCAGTAAACTCAAGACGTACCAGTGGAAAGCTGCCGTCAACACGGGTTGCACTTAAACGCTCTTGGTAATCGCTAGGAATTGATAAATCTAACGTAGAGCGAATGAAGGCTTTTGCTAAGTCGGTTTTTGGATGGGCAAACATCTCACCAACACTGCCCTTTTCGACTAACTCACCATCACCGATAATCGCCACTTGATGACAGATCTTCTTGACCACATCCATCTCATGAGTAATTAACAAAATGGTGATATTAAGGGTTTGGTTGATCTTTTTAATCAGCTGCAAAATCGACTGTGTGGTGGCTGGGTCCAAGGCGCTGGTCGCTTCATCACAAAGCAGTACTTTTGGATCGGAAGAGAGGGCACGGGCGATTGCCACACGCTGTTTCTGACCACCACTCAAATTCGCTGGGTAGGTGTCTCGTTTATCTTCTAAACCAACTAACGCTAATAGACTAGAAACTTTCTTTTCAATATCAGCGGCGGACTTGCCTGCTAGCTCTAATGGTAGGGCCACGTTGGCAAAAACCGTTCGTGAAGAGAGTAGATTGAAGTGCTGAAAAATCATGCCGATGTTCCGACGAGCATGGCACAACTGATGATTAGAAAGTGTAGTGAGATCGACACCATCAACAATGATATTGCCTTCGGTTGGTCTTTCTAACATGTTCACACAACGGATCAGGGTGCTCTTTCCTGCACCTGATGAACCGATAACACCAAAAATAGTGCCTTGTGGGACGGTCAGGTTGATATCTTTAAGGGCATGGATTGCTGTTGTCCCTTGATAAAAAACCTTATTAACCTGATTAATTTCAATCATCGATAACCTTTGTTTCATTCTATTTCACAATTAACGTGATGCTAATCGTTCGCAATTACCATGTCAATGGATATTTTTACGTCTGGATGTTTAGATGTCTATTTTTAACTGGTGAACCTGAGTATACACAGTGGTATAATTTATTCAATCCCCTTTTATAGAGTGTTTAATTTTGTCTAAGCCTGCGGTTTTTATTGATAGAGACGGAGTGATCAACGTCGATCACGGTTATGTCCATAAAGTGGATGATTTTGAGTTTGTAGAGGGCGTTTTTGATGCGACTAAACAGCTTAAATCGATGGGGTATCAATTGGTGGTGGTGACCAATCAGTCTGGAATCGCTCGAGGGATGTTTTCAGAAGATACGTTCATTAGCCTAACGGAGTGGATGGATTGGAACTTTGAAGACAATGGCGTCGAATTGGACGGGATCTACTACTGTCCTCACCATGCTGAGAAGGGCATAGGAAAATATAAAGAGGCGTGCGATTGTCGTAAACCTAACCCTGGGATGTTTATTACGGCGCAGAGTTTTTTAGACATCGATATGGAAAAATCCATCATGATAGGGGATAAAGCGGAAGATATGATGGCAGCCGAAGCGGCGGGTGTTGGGACTAAAATTTTAGTACGCACTGGTAAAACGATCACTGAACAGGGTGAAACCTTGGCGGATACGGTACTCAATAGTATTGCTAACGTTCCTGCTTATATTGCAGAGTATAAGTGATACCTAACCTAATTATCTCGAGCCAATCAATCGTATTGGTTTGAGTTAATAACTCAAAAACCATCAGATAAGTTGAGTCTCAGCCTCTTTTACGCTATCAATTAACGATATGTTTAATAATATTATTTTGTCTTACTGCAGAATATGAGGGTTAGTGTTACCGAATGCTTGGTTATCTGTTTCGTCGTTTGCTCTTAGTTATTCCAACCTTCATTGGCATCACCCTAATGATATTTACCTTAACTCGATTCGTGCCAGGTGGGCCCGTTGAGAGGGTATTGCTCAGTATGCAGATGCAAGGATCGTCTGAATTATCGAGTGGCAGCACCAGCGTTACCGATGGTAATAACGCGCTATCAGCCGGACAAATTGCCGAGTTAAATGCCTTTTATGGCTTAGATAAACCCGTTTTTGAAGCCTATGTTGATTGGTTCAGTAAGCTGGTTACCTTAGATTTAGGGGAGTCGACTCGTTATTATGAACCAGTGATTGATATGATCAGCGAGCGACTGCCAGTCTCTCTCTTTTATGGCATTGCCACTTTTCTCATCAGTTATCTTATCTCTATCCCCCTTGGTTATGCCAAAGCGTTAAAACATGGCAGTCTGTTGGATGCGTCAAGTTCGATCATGATTTTTGTTGGCTATGCGTTGCCGGGTTATGTGATTGGAGTATTACTGATCACCCTGTTTGGTTATCAACTCGAATGGTTTCCGATGGGCGGATTTGTTGGCGATGAGTTTGATGACTTGGCTTTGTTCGAACAGATAAAAGACATTCTTTGGCATGCCATCCTTCCTCTTACCTGTTATTTAATTGGTGATTTCGCTCTGCTAACCATGACCATGAAAAATAACCTGATGGAAAATTTGGCATCGGATTATGTGAGAACCGCGATTGCCAAAGGGTTACCGTTTAGAAAAGCGGTACGAAAGCATGCCTTACGTAATAGTTTGATTCCGGTAGCCAGTCACTTTGGTAACTCCTTGATGTTTTTCATGACAGGTTCATTTTTGATTGAGGTTATCTTCAACATCGACGGAATCGGTCTGCTCGGTTATGAAGCGATTGTCGAGAGGGATTATCCGGTGGTGATGGGGCTATTTGCTATTAATGCCATGATGCTAATGGTGGGTAATATTCTTTCTGATGTGTGTGTGGCTCTGGTTGATCCTCGCGTCAAGTTTGGAGCTTAACTATGTTTATCAATAAAATGAGCCCACTGACTCAAAAGAAAATCCAACGATTTAAAGCGATAAAGAGAGGGTACTGGTCGTTCATTATTTTGATGGTACTGCTGCTGATGACCTGTTTTGCTGAGTTACTGGTGAACAGCCGTGCTATCGCAGTGCAGTATCAAGGTCAGTGGTACTTCCCCACTTATGGTGCGATGAATGCGGGTAATACCTTTGGTTTGGGGTATCAGCATGAGACTGATTACCGAGATCTTGCGCAGCGCTTTGCACAAGAGAATCAAGGGGATAGGGTCATTATGCCTCTGATCCCCTGGAATCCGTTTGAACAAGATTTTAGTGGTGATGATTTTCCACCCACCGCACCTTCGGTAGAGAGTGGGCACTATTTAGGGACAGACACCATTGGTCGAGATATTGTCGCCCGTCTCTTTTATGGCTTCAGGATTGCGATGGGCTTTGCCCTTATTGCATTAACCATCTCCTACGCTATTGGCGTCACCGTAGGGTGTGCGATGGGGTTCTGGGGAGGTAAGTTTGATCTGATTTTTCAACGTTTTATTGAAATTTGGTCCATGGTTCCATTTTTGTATGTCATTATGATTTTGGTATCAATAATTAAGCCGAGCTTTATGTTGTTTACTATGATTAATGTCATGTTTGGCTGGATGGGCATGACATGGTACATGCGCACCATGACTTACAAAGAGAAAGCTCGTGAATACGTAATGGCCGCGAAAGCGCTCGGAGCGTCCAATTGGCGAATTATATTCCATCACATACTGCCCAATACCATGGTGATCATCGTGACATTGGCCCCTTTTACCATCGTGGGCAATATTACGGCATTAACGGCGTTGGATTACCTTGGTCTTGGTTTAATGCCCCCAACACCAAGTTGGGGAGAGTTATTGCAACAAGGTAAATCAAACTTAGATTCCCCATGGATCGCTACATCAGTGGTGTTCGCCATTGTCAGTGTGTTGATTATGGTGACCTTTATTGGGGAAGGGATCCGAGAAGCCTTTGATCCAAAAAAATACACAAGATATAACTAGTTTATAAGCAGCTGCTATCTTCTGTTTAATGATTTGAAAAGGATGCAAACATGAACAAACTGACACTACTCTCCTTATCGGGTGCGCTCGCGTTGCTGGGCTCATGGTCAACGCTTGGACACAGCGCCACACTGCCAGAGAATTTAGATTGGCAGACCAATACCAGTGATCCTGTTTTCTCCTCATCAAAAGCGACCTATGGTGGCACGTATCGCACTTTTACCAACAGTTTCCCTCAAACGTTTAGAACCGTAGGGCCAGATTCGAATGGATCGTTTAGAGCCTGGTTGTTAGGTGATGCCTCTTCGCTTTTGGATAAACATCCGAACAGCAATAATTGGTATGCGTCTCTGGCCACCTCTTGGGCTTATGGTGATGATAATAAAACGGTTTATTTTAAATTAAACCCTAAAGCGAAGTGGAGTGATGGCGAGCCAGTAACTGCCAAAGATTTCACCTTTTTACTCACCCTTATGCGTTCTAAAGACATTGTTGCACCTTGGTATAACGAATTTTACCGCACCGAGGTGAGCGACATTATCGTGTTTGATCCTCTGACGATCGCGGTGGTTTCGGGCAAAGAACATAATCGTGATGAGTTGATGGATTACACCAATTTGTCCCCTCGCCCCGCGCACTTTTATGCCAACCCAAAAGTGGATAAAAATGGTGATGGTATTGATGACAACTTTGTTCGTCGTTATAACTTTCAACCAGAGCCAGTCACAGGGCCTTATTACATTGATAAGATTAAAAAAGGCAAAAATATTAGCTTAAAACACGTTGGGAAATTGTGGTGGGGTTATGAAAATCAATATTACCAAAACCGCTTTAACGTTAAGCGTATTGAAGTCAAAGTGATTCGTGATGCCGATATTGCGTTTAAGCATTTTGAAAAGGGAAACTTAGACTCCTTCAGTGTTGTTCGGCCCGATCTATGGCATGAAAAAGCCACGGGAAAAAAATACGATGCGGGATACATCCATAAAGCGTGGGTGTTTAATCAAGCGCCGGTGGGTGCGGGTGGCATGTGGTTAAATACCGCCAAACCACTATTGGATAATATTGATGTGCGTAAAGGCATCATGCACGCCACCGATTATGACACCATGTTGGAGAAGGTGTTGCGTGGTGATTATGTACGTAAACCTAATGGCATGGGATTTGGCCATGGTGATTACGACAACAGTTCGATTACTGCCACCAAGTTTGATGCGAATAAAGCGATTGGATACTTTGAAAAAGCGGGCTTTGATATTGTAGGGCCCGATGGCATACGCGTTAATGAGAAGGGACAACGCTTGAGTTTTGCTGTGACCTATTCTCAGCAAGCTCATACCCCAAGACTGGCGGTATTAAGAGAGCGTGCCAAGTTGGCTGGTCTTGATTTTGAGCTTAACTTGATTGATGGTTCGAGCATGTTTAAGTATGTATTAGAGAACAAACATGATATTTCATTCCACAGTATGGGAACCTCTGATATTCCAGCCTATTGGGAGTATTTTCATTCTGATAATGCCAACAAACCGCAGACCAATCATTTTACCAACTACTCAACGGTTGAGTTGGATAAGATGATCATGGACTTTAAGTCTGAGTTTGATATAGAGAAGAAACAGCAGCTCTCTCGCAATATTCAGAAATTGGTGGCTGATGCCAATTTGGTGGTACCGGGCTACATGGTGCCATACGCTCGTGAAGCGTATTGGCGTTGGATGAAACTGCCTGACAATGTCGCCACAAAACGCACTGGTTATCTATTTCACGGTTGGGGCTTCGCGCAAACTATGAGTACATTTTGGATTGATGAAAATAGTAAAAAAGAGACCAAAATTGCGATAAAAAGTGGCAAAACATTTACGCCGGTCACACTGATCGATGACACTTATAAAGTCAAAAATTAACACATAAGATTGGGTTGAATTATGGTCGATGCAGTACTGTCAGTTAATGATCTTGTCACTGAATTTATCACTGACAACGGTGCCGTGCGGGTGCTCGATGGCGTTAGTTTTGATGTGCCAAAAGGAAAAACAGTCGGCATTGTAGGGGAGTCTGGCTGTGGAAAGAGTGTAACGGCCATGTCGATCATGGGGTTGTTACCCAAACCTTATGGCAATGTGGTGGCGGGTGACATCATCTATCAACAGAAGAACTTAGTCACTTTCAGTGTTGATCAGCTGCATAAAATGCGTGGCAATAAAATCTCTATGATTTTCCAAGATCCTATGACGGCACTTAATCCGGTTCATACAATAGGAAAACAGTTAATAGAGGTACTGCAGCTGCACCGAAGTGAACTATCGAAAAAACAGCACTTTCACGCCGCGATTGAGATGTTAGAGAAAGTAGGGATCCCCTCGCCTGAATCTCGAATTCTTGAGTATCCACACACGCTATCCGGTGGAATGCGCCAGCGGGTAATGATTGCGATTGCGTTAGCGTGCAAACCCGATATTTTGATCTGTGATGAACCCACGACGGCACTGGATGTGACCATTCAATCTCAAATATTAGAGTTGATGAGAAGTCTTCAGCAAGAGACGGGTATGTCGATCATCTTTATTACCCATGATCTTGGTGTTGTGGCTGAGATGTGTGACGAAGTCGTGGTGATGTATGCAGGGAAAGTGGTGGAGAGAGCGGATATTATGTCGCTGTTTGACTCACCACAGCATCCCTATACACAGGGGTTGATGGCCTCCATGCCGAGCATGGCCGTGCTGCCTAAATCTGAGCTTGAAACCATCAGTGGTAACGTCCCTGCTTTGGATGACATGCCAACAGGGTGTCGATTTTCGACACGTTGTAAATATCGACAACGCCAATGTGAGGTCTCCTCACCACCCAGTGAGAAAATATCGGAAGGGCACTTTTCCAGCTGTCACTTCACCGGTCAGTTAACCTTATCTGAACAGGAAGTGAATGCATGAGTGAGCTGTTAAGGGTGGAGGCGTTAAAGCAGCACTTTACGTCGGGGAAAGGGGTCTTTAAATCGGGGTACACGGTCCATGCGGTTGATGGCGTATCTTTCTCCATTAATAAAGGGGAGACATTAGGTTTAGTTGGTGAGTCTGGATGTGGAAAAAGTACGCTCGGTCGATCCATTCTTAAGCTATTTGAGCCGACATCAGGCACCGTGACTTTTGAAGGGAGAGATATTACCGACCTTCCTGCAAAAGCCTTTCGATCATTGCGCCAAGAGATGCAGATCATTTTTCAAGATCCTACTGAGTCCTTAAACCCTAGGCACACAATAGGAATGATTCTTGAGGAGCCTTTTGTTATCCACAATATTGGTACTCCTACGCAGCGCAAAGAGTGGGTTGATGAGTTATTAGTCAAGGTAGGGCTTTCAGAATCGGCGTCCTCAAAATATCCGCATGAGTTTTCAGGGGGTCAGAAGCAACGAATAGGGATCGCCAGAGCGATTGCACTGAAACCTAAACTGATTGTGTGTGATGAGTCAGTATCGGCGTTGGATGTCTCGGTTCAGGCTCAGATTTTAAATTTGCTGCTTAAGTTACAACAGGAGTTGGATTTAACGCTTATCTTTATCTCTCATGACCTCTCTGTCGTCCGTCATATTTCTGACAAAGTGGCGGTGATGTATTTAGGAAAGATCGTGGAGTATGGTCATGCACAATCTATCTATGACTCTCCTAAACACCCCTATACACAAGCTCTGCTATCCGCCATACCTATCAGTCATCCAAGATTGAGAGGCAAGCAGCGTATCTTTTTAACTGGCGATGTTCCGTCACCGATCAACCCTCCTGCGGGGTGTCGTTTCTATTCACGTTGCTCAAAAGCTGAAAAGCGGTGTCAGCATCGAGAACCAAAAGCGATTACTATCATTGATGGGAAACATGATGTTGCTTGTCACCTTTATGACTAGGATAAATAATGAAACAGATAGGGATTTTAGTATCAATATTGACGTTATTAGGGTGTGAAACGATACCTGTGGGCACACCTGAACCCGACAATTTTCAAATGGTATCTTGCTTAAATGGGGAGGAGTTCTTAATTACTTATGTGGGTAAAGAGAGTGTAGTGATCATGACGGCAGTCTCTGAGTTAACCTTCTTTAAAGCCACAAGTGCGTCAGGCAGTAAGTATCTTTCTGAGCAAGGAGATATGTTCTGGCAAAAAGGGAGTGAATCAATACTGCAACTTAAAGGGCAAGCCGAATTGAAGTGTAAATTGCAGTAGCTGTGACAATAGCAGTAGAGAGTGGGGCCGATAATGACCCCAAATCGGCTTATGAACCGTAGGTAACAATATAACGGTGTGGTTTATGATTCATCGCTAAAACGATGTTGAGAATGATGGCGCCAACCACTGACACAAACAGCAACCACGGAGTCACAAAAAAGAAAGAGAGCATCAAAATGGTGCAATCTAATGCCATTTGTGTCTTTCCCATTGCAATTCCAAAGCGCTCTTGAATACTGAGACAGAGAATGTTGAAGCCACCTAAGCTTGAATGGTGTCGTATTAATATTAATAATCCCAATCCCACCAATAACCCCCCTGCAACGCCACTAAAAATCGGATTTATATGCGCAACGGAAATAAACAGATGTAAATTATCGACAAAAATCGAGACGATGGCGCATGAAACTACCGAGTTGAAGACAAATTGTCGTCCAAAGCGGAACCATCCCAGAATCAAAAATGGAATATTCAGAGTAAAGTATATAAATCCAAAGCTACCAGATGTGAGTTGAGCGATTAGTAAAGCTAAGCCAGCTGTCCCCCCTGTGATTAAGTTGGCTGACTGTAGAAAGAATAAGCCCAACGCGACAAAAAATGTGCCGGTGATGATAGCGATGAAATCATCCTTAAATGTATGTTTGTTCATATGTTTAATGCCTGGTTAATAATTTGGTAAATAATAAATATGGCGCTATTTTATGGGATGAATTCGTGGGGTAAAGCGTGTTGATAATTTAGGTTAATAACTCTGTATTTGTCTGTTTACAGGCTGTAAAGATCGAGGAGGGAGAGTCTGTTAATATCAATGCATTAGTTTTTTTCATGCGAAAAATGAAGATTTAACAAGAAAATAACAAAAAAGTATGAGATATATACTACCTCAGGGCGTTCAATTTAGGTAGAATACGTCCACTTTACACCAGAGACGAAACCGTTTGCTTTTGTCAGGGTACGATTTGTTAATATTATCTGATTCAGGAGATACAGATGCTTAAGCGTGACATGAATATCGCAGATTATGATGCGGAACTATATGCAGCCATTCAGGATGAAACTCAACGTCAAGAAGAGCACATCGAACTGATCGCTTCAGAAAACTACACCAGCCCACGTGTCATGGAAGCTCAAGGTACACAGTTAACGAACAAATACGCAGAAGGTTATCCTGGAAAGCGCTATTACGGTGGTTGTGAACATGTCGATAAAGTTGAGCAATTTGCGATTGATCGCGCTTGTGAACTGTTTGGCGCTCAGTACGCTAACGTTCAACCACACTCTGGTTCTCAAGCGAACAACGCGGTTTACATGGCACTACTAAAGCCTGGTGATACGGTTCTTGGTATGAGTTTGGCACACGGTGGCCACCTTACTCATGGCTCACCAGTAAATTTCTCTGGTAAATTGTATAACATTATCCCTTACGGTATCGATGAAGCGGGTCAAATCGATTACGCTGAAATGGAAGCGTTAGCGATTGAACACAAACCTAAGATGATTATCGGTGGCTTCTCAGCATATTCTCAAATTGTTGATTGGGCACGTATGCGCGAAATCGCAGACAAAGTAGGCGCTTACTTCTTCGTCGATATGGCTCACGTAGCGGGTTTGATTGCTGCAGGTGTTTACCCTAACCCAGTACCACATGCACACGTTGTAACGACAACAACTCATAAGACACTTGCTGGACCACGTGGTGGTTTGATTCTGTCTAATGAAGGCGACGACTTCTACAAGAAGTTGAACTCTGCAGTATTCCCTGGTGGTCAAGGCGGCCCTCTAATGCACGTTATCGCTGCAAAAGCGGTTGCCTTTAAAGAAGCGCTTGAGCCTGAGTTTGCTGAATACCAGCAGCGCGTTGTTAAAAATGCACAAGCGATGGTTGAAGCGTTTATTGCTCGCGGCTACAAAATTGTGTCTGGTTCTACTGAGAACCACCTGTTCCTTGTTGATCTTATTGACAAAGACATTACAGGTAAAGCAGCAGATGCAGCGCTGGGCTCAGCAAACATCACAGTGAACAAAAACAGTGTACCTAATGATCCACGTAGCCCGTTTGTTACGTCTGGTATCCGTATTGGTTCACCTTCAATCACTCGTCGTGGCTTTACAGAAGCGGATGCGAAAGAGTTGGTTGGTTGGGTGTGTGACATCCTTGACGACATCGACAACCCAGCGGTAGTTGAGTCGACTAAAGTGAAGGTTCTTGAAATCTGTAAGCGTCTACCTGTATACGCGTAAACCCTCAGTTTCAAAGCAAATAACGGCATATCTTCGGATGTGCCGTTTTTTTATACGTAAAAACTATAACTTGCTATCAAATCTCGTTAAACTGGTGGAAATAACATAAGGAAAGAGTATGCACTGTCCATTTTGTAGCGCTAACGACACAAAAGTGATCGATTCACGTCTGGTTGCTGATGGCCATCAAGTACGCCGCCGTCGTCAATGTTTGGCTTGTAGCGAACGTTTTACTACCTTTGAGTCAGCTGAGTTAGTGATGCCAAAAGTGATCAAATCAAACGGAAATCGTGAGCCATTTAATGAAGATAAGTTGTCTGGTGGACTCTATCGAGCCTTAGAAAAGCGTCCAGTGAGTGCTGATGCAATCGAACTGTCACTCAACACCATAAAATCTCAACTGCGAGCGACAGGTGAGCGTGAAGTGGCCACTGAAATGATCGGCAATTTGGTGATGGATCAGCTAAAAGAGTTAGATAAAGTGGGGTATATTCGTTTCGCGTCGGTGTATCGTAGCTTTGAAGATATTCGTGAGTTTGGCGAAGAGATTGCCCGTTTAGAAAAGTAAACGATAGACAAACGGTAGTGATAAATAATGATGTTTTCTGCAACTGATCATTCGATGATGCAACAGGCCATTCATTTGGCCACAAAAGGGGTGTACACGACAGCCCCAAACCCCAACGTTGGTTGTGTGATTTCACTGCACGGTGAGATTGTAGGCCAAGGTTTTCATGCTAAAGCTGGCGAACCTCATGCCGAAGTCCACGCCTTAAAAGAGGCCGGCAGCCAAGCAAAAGGCGCCACCGTTTATGTGACTCTCGAACCCTGCTCTCATTATGGACGAACCCCCCCGTGCGCCGAAGCGCTGATTAAAGCGGGTGTGGCAAAAGTGATTTGTGCGATGGTCGATCCGAACCCCTCCGTATCAGGTCGAGGTATCGCCATGTTAAAAGAAGCAGGTATTGAGGTGCACCACGGGTTGTTAGAACAAGATGCTAGAGCGTTAAATCCCGGCTTCATAAAACGGATGGAGAGTGGGAAACCCTTCGTTCGTCTTAAGATGGCGGCGAGTTTAGATGGTCGAACGGCATTGAAAAATGGCGAAAGCAAATGGATAACAGGGCCGAAAGCACGGCAAGATGTTCAGGTGTTTCGAGCTAAATCCAGCGCAATACTCTCGACCAGCAGCACGGTTATTACTGACAACGCGTCGTTAAATGTGCGACATGCTGAACTCCCTAATTATGTGCAAGATATGCTGCCCATTCAACAACTTAGGCAGCCGCTTCGCGTTATTTTAGATCGTCAGCAACACCTTACTCCAGATTTGAATCTGTTTAAAACGGCATACGAGCCCCTCATCGTTCATTGCGGTCTAGAGAGTGAGCAGCGGGAACATGTTCTGTGCATGAATACCGTGTCAGGCGGTTTTGATCTGGATGAACTCTTAACGACCTTAGCGATGCATTATCAAGTGAATGAGTTATGGGTGGAAGCGGGCGCGACATTAGCAGCCAGTTTTGTTGAACAGAATGCAGTGGATGAACTTATCCTCTATCTGGCTCCTAAGTTTATGGGGGCTGATAGCCGTGGTTTATTGAACATGATAGGGCTGGAGAAGATGTCTGAAGTGTTGGAGCTCCATATTTCAGATGTTAGAATGGTCGGTCAAGATATTCGGATTACAGCAACACCCATTCAGGCAAAGCAATAGAATTGTTAAGGTAAAAGATGTTTACAGGAATTATTGAAGCCGTCGGAACACTCGCAGCACTTACTCCGAAAGGTGAGGATATTTCGATTACCGTTAATGTCGGTGATCTGGATATGGCTGATGTGAAGTTGGGCGATAGTATTGCCACTAACGGTGTTTGCTTAACGGTGGTTGCACAAACAGCTTCAACTTACACCGCTGATCTTTCATTAGAGACACTGAAGCGTACTGGATTTAGCCATTATCAATCTGGTGAAAAAGTGAATTTAGAAAAAGCAATGCTGCCAACCACTCGTTTTGGTGGACACATTGTTTCAGGGCATGTTGATGGTGTTGGGGAAGTCATTGAGCGTCACCAAACTGGGCGCGCCATTGAGTTTTGGATCAAGATGCCTGTAGAGATCGCACGTTATGTGGCTGAGAAAGGCTCTATCACGGTTGATGGCATCAGCTTAACCGTAAATGATCTTCGTAAAGATGCGTTTAAATTGACCATCGTTCCTCATACCGCCTCTGAAACCACCATGGATGATTTCGTAGTCGGTAAAAAAGTGAATCTAGAGGTGGATGTTTTTGCTCGTTATCTTGAACGATTGGTCATGAGTAAAAATGAACAACCAGAAAATGATTCAACAACCATGGAGTTACTGGCTAAATCGGGATTTCTTGGTTAGTTCGGAGAAATCCGTTAAATAAAAAGGGTGAAAGTAACGGAAATTGCACTAAAAAGTGTGATAGAATCCGTCGGTTTCTTACAGGCTCAACCTTATGAGTTTACGCCCCACTGTAAATTCATAAGAAAATAGTGTTCACAAGCAAAGATACAGGACGTCAGATGAACGTAATAGAAGGTGCAGTTGCAGCACCAAAAGCAAAAGTTGCTATCGTAATTTCTCGTTTCAATAGTTTTATCAATGAAAGTCTTCTTTCTGGTGCTATTGATACTCTAAAGCGTCATGGTCAGGTTTCCGACGACAACATTACTGTGTACCGTTGCCCTGGTGCCGTTGAACTGCCACTGCTTGCTCAACGTGTAGCAAAAACGGGTAAGTTTGATGCGATTGTCTCTCTTGGCTCTGTGATCCGTGGCGGAACGCCGCATTTTGACTATGTTTGTAGTGAATGTAATAAGGGTCTGGCTCAAGTTTCATTGGAGTATAGTCTTCCAGTGGCATTTGGTGTGTTGACTGTCGATACTATAGATCAAGCTATCGAACGCGCAGGTACCAAGGCTGGTAATAAAGGGGCAGAGGCTGCACTAAGCGCGCTTGAAATGATTAATGTCCTATCTCTAATTGAATCCTAATGGGGGCTCACGTGAAACCAGCCGCACGTCGTAATGCACGTACATTTGCTGTTCAAGCTATTTACTCTTGGCAGTTAACGAAAGATAACGTTGCTGATATTGAAAACCAGTTCCTTTCTGCTGAGAAGTATGAAGAAGAGGAACATCATGATAAAGAACCTAAGTTATCAGCTCCGGAAACTGACGTTGCTTACTTCCGCGATCTTTTTACTGGTGTGGTTCTTAATCACATCGAATTAGATGGAAAAATGCGTCCATACCTATCTCGTCCTCTTCAAGATTTGGATCAGATGGAGCTTGCACTGTTACGCTTGGCCATGTACGAAATGACCAAACGTGATGATGTGCCTTACAAAGTGGTGATTAATGAATCTATCGAACTGGCAAAAGTCTTTGCCGCGGAAGATAGTCATAAATTTGTAAACGGAGTCCTTGATAAAGCGGCCCCGCACATACGTAAGAAATAAAAACAAACCATAAAGAAGGTCAGCATTGCTGGCCTTTTTCTTATCTGAGCAGAGCATCATGTCTAGTAGCGAATTCAGTCTGATAAAGCAGTATTTTTCAAAGCAGCAAAGCAGTCGTAAAGATGTCATTCTTGGTATTGGTGACGATTGTGCCATTGTTGCACCTCCAGCCAATAGCCATATTGCCATTAGTACCGATACCTTGGTAGCAGGTACTCACTTCTTACAAGATGTCGACCCTAAAGCGGTGGCCTACAAAGCGCTCGCGTCTAACTTGAGTGACTTAGCGGCGATGGGAGCGACGCCCTCTTGGGTATCGCTGGCATTAACCATGCCTGAGCCTGATGAGAAGTGGCTAGCAAGCTTTTGCGAGGGTTTCTTTGAGTTGGCTGACTATTTCGGAATTCAGTTAATTGGTGGCGATACGACGAAAGGGCCACTAAGCATTACCTTGACAGTGCAAGGTACCGTTCCAAATGGTGAAGCATTATTACGCTCGGGGGCTGAAATTGGTGATTGGATTTACGTCACAGGAACATTAGGTGATAGCGCGGCAGGCCTCTCTGTTATTTTGAATGAACAACCTGACAGTAAGCCACATGCTAAGGTATTAGAACGACGCCACTATTATCGCCAGCCACGAATATTAGCAGGACAAGCCCTTAGAAGTGTGGCGACGTCTGCACTGGATATTTCCGATGGATTGATTGCTGATTTGGGGCATATTCTTACTAGCTCTAATTTGTCTGCTGAGATAGATGTGGATGCGATCCCCCTTTCGGCTGAGTTAATTGAATTTATTGGCTGTAAAGAGCAAGCCCAACAATTAGCGTTACAAAGTGGTGAGGAGTATGAACTCTGCTTCACCGTCCCTGAAGCAAATAAAGGGATGATTGAGACGGTGATGTCGCACACAGGGGTCAGCGCTACCTGTATAGGTCAAGTGGGAGCGGGCAGTGGTATTACCTTACTCAAGCAGGGAGAAGTCCTCGATTGGCAACTGGTTGGTTTTGATCATTTTAGGAGCGCATTATGAGTAATCCCAAAGCACGGATTAAACTGTCGAACCCATGGCACCTATTAGCAACAGGGTTTGGAAGTGGATTATCACCGATCATTCCAGGAACCATGGGTACAATTGCATCGATTCCTTTTTATCTATTGTTGGTTCAGCTTCCACTGTTTGTTTATATTGGCGTGGTTATCGTTGCGGCTATCATCGGCAATAAGATTTGTGACATCACCGCGAATGACATGAAAGTGCACGATCACGGCTCGATTGTGTGGGATGAATTTGTTGGTTTCTGGATCACCATGTTGATGATTCCGATACTGGGTATCGACCCATTTGATTGGAAATTTATCTTACTCGGTTTTGTGCTGTTTCGATTCTTTGATATGGTAAAACCGTGGCCAATTAGCTGGTTAGATAAAAAAGTGGATGGTGGTTTCGGCATCATGATCGATGATGTGGTTGCCGGGTTTATGTCTCTAGCGGTATTGTGGGGGCTGAGCCAATATTTAGGTTGGTTGTAAGCTAACGTTGAGCACTGCACACAAAAAAAGCCTGATGAAAATCAGGCTTTTTTAATATAATCAAATGATTATTTTTCTAGGTATCTGCGTATTTGAGCTTCAATACCTTGAGCGTCTAACTCTAATTCATGATGAATCTCTTGCTGAGTACCCTGCACAATAAACTGATCAGGCAGACCGATGTTCAAAACCGGTTTGATTAATTTCTCTTGCATCATAAATTCCACCACACCGGCACCGGCACCCCCTGAGATCGCATTCTCTTCAATGGTGACAATCACATCGTGATCAGCGACAAGCTGTCTGATTAAGGCGTGGTCAAGCGGTTTGGCAAAGCGCATATCTGCGACGGTAGCATCGAGAACTTCTGCCGCTTCTAGTGCACTGTTCATAAAGGTACCGAAGTTTAAGATCGCCACGGATTGACCTTGTCGACGAACCTCTCCTTTGCCAATTTCTAATGCGGTCATTTGATGTTGGATATCTGCTCCAGCGGTTGAACCACGAGGGTATCGAACAGCACTTGGCCCCTGATGTAGATGACCAGTGTAGAGCATTTGTCGGCACTCATTCTCATCACTTGGTGTCATGATCACCATGTTTGGGATACAGCGCATAAAGCTAATATCAAATGCCCCTTGATGAGTTGGACCATCAGCCCCCACTAAACCGGCACGGTCAATAGCAAACATCACCGGTAGGTTCATAATAGCTACGTCGTGGATCAGTTGATCATAACCACGTTGTAAAAAGGTTGAGTAGATGGCAACAACAGGATGATAACCACTGATGGCCATTCCTGACGCTAAGGTGACGGCATGTTGCTCAGCAATGGCAGCATCAAAATATTGTTCTGGAAACTGCTTTGAAAATTGCACCATACCTGAACCTTCACGCATCGCCGGCGTAATCGCCATCAATTTGTCATCGGTTTTCGCCATATCGCACAGCCAATCACCAAACACATTTGA
The DNA here is from genome assembly GCF_050337105.1 of Aliivibrio kagoshimensis. NCBI lineage: Bacteria > Pseudomonadati > Pseudomonadota > Gammaproteobacteria > Vibrionales > Vibrionaceae > Aliivibrio > Aliivibrio kagoshimensis. Next base: position 33,319 of record NZ_JAKJSQ010000012.1, on the reverse strand, counting down.
GAAAGTAGGCTTAGTGCCAGAACTTTTTGGCAAAGAGTCATCAGCGGGGTCGAATTTTGGAACGCCGTGGTAGCCAATAGGGTCTTTTTCAGCAGGCTCATAGCCTTTGCCTTTTTTGGTCATTATGTGTAAAAACTGCGGTCCTTTAAGGTTACGCATATTTTTTAATGTTTTGACTAACTCCTTCACATCATGGCCATCAACAGGGCCAATATAGTTAAACCCTAACTCTTCAAACATGGTGCCAGGAGCAACCATGCCTTTCACGTGCTCTTCCGCGCGTTTCATAAACTCTTTTATCGGAGGCGCACCCGCCAGCACTTTTTTACTGTTTTCACGAAATGAGGTGTAGAGGTTGCCTGATAAAATGCGAGCAAGATGGTTATTCAACGCCCCGACATTTTCTGAAATTGACATCTCATTGTCATTTAAGATAACTAACATGTCGTTGTGGATGTCGCCAGCATGGTTCAGGGCTTCGAAGGCCATACCTGCGGTAATAGCACCATCACCAATAACACTGACCACTTTACGACCTTTTCCCTCTTTTTCAGCACAGATGGCAATGCCTAATCCAGCGCTGATTGAGGTGGAAGAGTGACCTACAGACAGTACGTCATATTCACTCTCTTCACGCCATGGGAAAGGGTGCAGTCCATCTTTTTGACGAATAGTAGGCAGTTTATCACGACGTCCAGTGAGAATTTTGTGGGGGTAGGCTTGGTGGCCAACATCCCAGATCAGTTGATCAAAAGGGGTGTTATAGACGTAATGTAGGGCAACGGTTAGCTCAACAGTACCGAGGCCGGAGGCTAGGTGCCCACTTGACTGGCTCACTGAATTGAGCAGATAGGTTCTAAGCTCATCGCATAGAGGTGACAAGCTTTCTGTTGGCAGCAGACGAAGATCATCTGGAGTGTCTGCTAGGGCCAATGTAGGGTACTTTGATATATCTAGTGTCATAGTTGCTCAGCGCTATTTTGTATTCTAGTTATTGCGCTCGATGACATATCGGGCGAATGTTTCTAATTGAGTCGTATTGTACGGTATTCCATCTAAAGCATGAAGCGCTTCTTTATAGAGTTCTTCCGCTTTTGCTTTTGCGCCCTCTAAACCCAATAGTGCAGGGTAGGTGCTCTTGAGCAGTTGTTGATCAGAGCCTTGAGGTTTGCCTAGCGTTTCCGTATCACTAATGACATCTAGAATGTCATCTTGTACCTGAAAGGCGAGTCCAATCGCTTTTGAATATCGATCCAACTGCGGTAACACTTGCAGGCCTTTTTCTCCGGCACTTAATGCCCCTAGTGTGACAGCACAAGTGATGAGAGCACCGGTTTTGTGGCTATGGATAGCTTCAAGTTGATCTAGAGCGACCGACTTTCCTTCTGCCTCTAGGTCTAAAGCTTGGCCCATACACATGCCTGAGGAACCTGAAGCTTTTGAAAGGTGCTGAACCATTTGAATCCGATAGGCTTCTGCGTCTGGTGAAAGTTGACCGTTGGCAATGATCTCAAACGCTAAGGTCTGTAGAGCATCACCCGCTAACACAGCAACGGCTTCATCAAACTTGATGTGGCAAGTAGCGTGACCGCGACGCAAATCGTCATCATCCATTGCTGGAAGGTCATCATGAATCAGTGAGTAGGCGTGAATGCACTCTACGGAAGCGGCAGCGGTATCTAAATGCGATTGAGAAACACCAAGCATATCGCCCGTGATATAAGTCAAATAAGGACGAGCGCGTTTGCCACCCAATACCAGCGCATAACGCATGGCTTGAGTGAGGCGTTGATCTTGAAACGGAATATTATCAAGCCATTCGGATAACTTTGTATTAATTCGAGTTTGAGAATCAGAAAGCGTGTTCAACATAAATTAATCGTCTTGGTTGGCATCAAAAGGGGTTAATGATGATTCGTCATCCGCTTGCAGCAATATTTCAACACGTTGCTCTGCTTGGGTTAATTTTTGCTGACCCGCTCTTGCTAATGTGACACCACGTTCAAATTTCTGTAGGGCGTCTTCAAGGGCTAGGTCGCCACTCTCTAGTTGGTTAACTAATGTGTCTAGCTCATCAAGAGCGGCTTCAAATGTCATATTGCTTGGTTTTTTTGCGGCCATTGTGTTAATACCTTGATTAGAGCTTACTATTACGAAGTGTGAGAAAGTTACCTTACCGAGCTACTTGGGTCAATTCTTGCTTTATTTTATGTGCCGTCTCACCTATTTTAATATTTTAAAGCAAAAGATTAAACCTTATTGATATAGTGCCGATAGAAGTAGCATTGGTATTATATATTTAAAAAAAATTGCGCTATAGAAAGGGGATTTTTAAGTGGATTTAGCAACGTTAATAGGCCTTGTTGGGGGCTTCGCATTTGTGATCATGGCGATGATCATTGGTGGCGATTTAGGCACCTTTTTTGATGTTACCTCTGTACTGATTGTTATAGGTGGCTCCATTTTCGTTGTATTAATGAAGTTTACTATAGGACAATTTTTTGGTGCTGCAAAAATTGGCCTTAAAGCGTTTATGTTTAAGACGGATAACCCTGAAGATCTCATCGCAAAAATTGTTGAGATGGCTGATGCTGCTCGAAAAGGGGGGTTCTTAGCTTTAGAAGAGGTGGATATTCCTAACTCGTTTATGCGTAAGGGCATTGACCTGCTTGTTGATGGGCATGATGCCGACGTCGTGAAAACCACGTTACAAAAAGACATCGCCTTAACAGTGGAGCGACATGAGCAGGGTGCAGGGACATTCCAAGCATTCGGTGATGTGGCGCCTGCCATGGGTATGATTGGTACCTTGATAGGTTTAGTGGCGATGTTGGCTAATATGGATGACCCCAAATCCATTGGTCCAGCAATGGCGGTAGCCCTTTTAACTACACTATACGGTTCCATTATTGCCAATATGATCGCTTTACCATTAGCCAGTAAACTGCTGATGCGTAAAGACCAAGAGAAACTCAACAGACGACTGATTCTTGATGGCGTGCTAGCCATACAAGATGGTCAGAATCCTCGTGTAATCGATGGTTATTTGAAAAACTATCTGAATGAGAAGAAACGTTCGGTTGATCTTGATGATTAGTAGGGGATAGTAATGGAAGAAGAAGATAAGAAAGAGTGTCCCCCTGGAGCACCACTGTGGATGACCACCTTTGCGGATTTAGCCACGCTATTGATGTGCTTTTTCGTACTGCTCCTGTCATTCTCTGAAATGGATGTTCTTAAGTTTAAACAGATAGCAGGTTCAATGAAGTACGCCTTCGGGGTGCAGAATATGCTTGAAGTAAAAGATATCCCAAAAGGAACCAGTGTTATTGCGCAAGAGTTTCGTCCTGGCCGACCTGAACCGACGCCAATTGAAGTGATCATGCAGCAGACGATTGATATCACTCAGCAGTCCTTAGAGTTTCATGAAGATGACTCTGATAGAGCCAGTGGTAGTCAACGTGAAAAAGGAAAGCAGGAGGGAGGAGAGACTCCTGGCACCTCAACGCGGATGAAAATGGAGAGCGATTCTGACGTAAGCGAAGCACAAAAACAGCTCATGGAGTCGATACAGCAAGCCCTGCAGCAAGAGATGGAAGATGGCACCTTAGAGGTTGAGAACCTTGGGCAGCAGATCGTGATTCGAATCCGAGAGAAAGGGGCATTTCCAGAAGGTTCTGCTTTCTTACAGCCGAAATTTAGACCCCTTATTCGACAGATTGCGGATTTAGTCAAAGATGTACCGGGCATTGTTCGTGTTTCTGGTCACACTGATAATCAACCGCTCGATTCTGAACTTTACCGCTCTAATTGGGATCTCTCATCGCAACGTGCAGTTTCAGTCGCACATGAGATGGAAGGCGTCCGTGGCTTTGACCGCTTGAGGTTAAGAGTGATTGGTATGGCGGATGCTGAACCACTGAATGGTAATAAAACACGAGCTGAGCGAGCGGCTAACCGACGTGTAGATATTAATATTATGCAGGGTAAACCTAAGTTCAGTGAAGAGATCACCAGCGAACAGTAAACTGAGAGCCATAGAATTTGTAAGAGCGCATTGTGCTCTTACAAAATCCTTTCACCTATCTCGATTCCTCCCCCATCTTCATGTATAATCTTGCGCCTAATTCCGATACCTAAGGTCAAGCTAAGGTATCTGTCCAGATTGCAGAAGCGAAGCACCTACTTATGAGATTTATTGTAAAGCCCCATCCAGAAATTTTTGTTAAAAGCGACTCTGTTCGTAAACGTTTTACAAAAATCTTAGAGAGTAATATTCGCATCGTTGTGAAACGTATCTGCGAATCTGCTGCGATCTATAATCGACGCGATCACATTGAGATTGTTTGCGGAGAAGAAGAGCAGCATAGCAATATTTTAGCGGCCTTAACGCAGACACCGGGTATTCATCATGTACTGGATGTTTATCAAACACCTTTCACCGATATGCATGATATCTACGAGCAGAGCTTGGAGATGAATCGTGAAGCGTTAGTGGGAAAAACCTTCTGTGTACGTGCTAAGCGTAAAGGCAATCATGATTTCACCTCGATTGAACTTGAGCGTTATGTTGGCGGTGGTCTAAATCAAGCGATTGAATCTGCTAAAGTAAAATTGAAGAAGCCAGATATCACGGTCAATATTGAAGTGGTTAACGATGTGCTGAATCAAGTACTGGCTCGTCATAAAGGGTTGGGTGGATTCCCACTAGGAACCCAAGAAGATGTGTTGAGTTTGATTTCAGGCGGTTTCGATTCTGGTGTCTCTAGCTACCTTCATATTAAACGCGGCAGTAAAACGCATTTCTGCTTCTTTAATTTAGGTGGTCCTGCTCATGAGATTGGTGTAAAGCAAGTCTCTCACTTCTTATGGAGCAAATACGGTTCATCGGCCAAAGTGAAATTCATCACTATCGATTTTGAACCTGTGGTTGCAGAGATCCTAGAAAAAGTTGAAAACGGTCAAATGGGCGTAGTGCTTAAGCGTATGTTTATGCGTGCGGCTGGAGAAGTGGCAGAGAAATTTGGCATTGAAGCACTGGTGACAGGTGAAGCATTAGGGCAAGTATCAAGCCAAACACTGACTAACTTACGCCATATCGATAATGTTACCGATACCCTGATTTTGCGTCCACTGATCAACTGGGACAAAGAGGACATCATTGATGTTGCTCGTGAGATTGGCACTGAAGATTTTGCCAAAACCATGCCTGAATTTTGTGGGGTGATTTCTAAAAACCCAACAGTGAAAGCGGTAAAAGCGAAATTGGAAAAAGAGGAAGCTAATTTTGATTTCTCTATTTTAGAAAAGGTGATCTACGAAGCGCGTGTTATGGATATCCGTGATATTGCTAAGCAGAGTTTAGAACAAGCACCTGAAGTGGAACAAGTTTCAGAGTTGAGTGGCGATAATACCATTGTATTGGATATTCGCAGTGCTGAAGAGGAAGAGGCGAAACCGCTTGATATCCCTGAAGTAGAAGTAGCGCACATCCCTTTCTTTAAACTGGCGACTAAGTTTGGTGATTTGGACCAGTCTAAAGAGTACTTCCTCTACTGTGACCGTGGTGTAATGAGCCGTTTACAAGCGTTATTGTTACAAGAAAACGGCTATCATAATGTGAAAGTATACCGACCTTAGACAGGTTGATAGTGTAAGTTCGGAAGAACGACCATAGGGGCTGCCACTTCGGCGGCCTTTTGTTTACCTGACAGTTGGACGATGATCTCCATGGCAAACTCCAGTGATGAGCCAGGACCTTGGCTGGTGATCAGTTTATCCAACACATCGGTAAAAACGCGTTTCACTCTGTGGTTACCGTCGGGAATCATATCGATAAACTCTTGAGACGGGTAGCAAGTCATACGCGCGTCAGGGTAGAGGTTGTGCTCTTGCAATACAACGGCGGGTGCGGCGCAAATAGCGGCAACAAATCGGTGGTCATTCTTTTGCTGTTTCACCATCTCTATCAGTAGGGTACTGTCTCGAAAACAGCCAGCTCCTTCTGTACCGCCTGGTAGAACAATACAGTCAAATTCGTCATCCGCAACATCCACCAACTTAGTATCGGCAGTTAATGTGATGCCATTGGCTCCTTTCATCGCCAGAGCACCATCAGAAGCAGCACTGGCTATAGTAACCTCATAATCGGCACGAATAAGGATATCAGCAGTCGTGATCGCTTCAAGTTCTTCGGTTCCTGGTGCGATACAGACTAAAATTTTCTGGCTCATGACTCACCTTCTAACTGTTTAATTTTATGATAAAGCGCTAAGTTCTCAGGCACTTCAATGTTATGCCGTTTGGCTTTCTGTAATAGATATCCAGTAATAAAATCGATTTCACTCTTTCTACGGTGGTGGATATCTTGCTGCATGGAAGAGTGGTTGCTTGCTGTCTTCATTATAACGTCTGAAACGCTACGTTGTAATTCGAGTGCTGATAAAGGTACCGATTCGGCGTTGGCAACCAAGGCAACTTCCTGACAAATTTTTTCCAATATTGGCTGGAACTCTTGAGCAGCCAATGCACCATTTTTCCCGTTATTAATGGCACTTAATGGGTTGATGGCGCAGTTAATCGCGAGTTTTTTCCATAAGGTCTGGTTGATATTTTCTGACCAATCGACTTGAGGAAGGGCGTGATTAAGCACTTCAACCAAAAACTGGCACTTTCCCCCTAACGAATTAAAGTGACCGATAGAGGTGGTGCCTTTACCTGTGTGCTGCACATGAACGCTATCACTCTTGAAAGCCCCATGTGTGGTTGTCGCGAGCAAAACAGGATAGCTCGATAACTGTTGTTGTAGTGGTTCCAAAGCGCCCATGCCATTGTGCATAAACAGAAAGATAGTCTCTTTGGCTAAATGGGGCAGCAGTGGCAGTAACGCGGATTCAACTTGCCACGCTTTCACTGTAATTAACAACAGATCGCACTGCTTGAGATCGTCAATTTGATTGCAGGGAAAATGAGAAGGGCTAGAGCTGTCATTATCTAAGATAAGTGTCGCTTGCTCTTTACCATCACGAAGCCAAAGGGAGACATTGTGCCCAGCCTTATCAAGATAGCAGGCCCACAGTGAGCCAATGGCACCGGGGCCAAGAATAGTCATGTTCACAGTTGAATCCTACAAATACCAATGACTAGGATCCTACTACGCTTATGAGAGAAAAGGCAATATGGGTTTGATAAACGCAAAAAGGCACCCGAAGGAGCCTTTTAGTTGTTCCGTTAACGGCTAATACTTAGAAGTTATGTTGAACACGGTAGATAACTAAATCTTCGTAGCCTTCACGAGCAAGTTTGTTGTAAGTGAAGCGGTATAACACGCCAGCAGACCAGTTTTTGTCGTAGTTCCACATTGCGTTAAGGCTGCCGTTCAGACCCCAGCTATCACTGTTGGTCGGTGATTGGGCATCAGAGTATTCGTCATTACGTGCAAATTCGTACTCACCCCAGCTTGAGAAGGTAAAGTTTTGACCTGCGATGTCAGTGTTGTAGTAACCAACCCAACCTGCCATGCCGCCGTTACTTCCACTGATGCCAGTAGTGTTAATCTGGTGTGCACCGATGAATGGTGTGAAAGCCCAACCGTCGCCACTAAGGCCAGTATAACCTAAACCTAAAACACGGTTCTGTTCATGTAACCCAGAGTCAGCGTCAGTGTTATATACCTGAGCGTATAAGCTTACGCCTGATTCTGTTAGGTTGTAGTGGATCGTACCTTTAGTAGAAGCACCGCGGTCATCACCAGAACGGTCAACACCTTCGTAGTCGTAGAAGCCGTAGATTTGACCCCAATCGAATGCCGCACCACCTTCAATACCGATAACCGCTTGGTTACGGTTTGAAATGTCGTTACCAAAGTTATCATCATCGTTACCGAAACCGTGATCCCAAACTTGGTAGTCTGCGTACATGCTGCCGAAACCATATAGGTATTCAGCTTGGGCTGGTACTGCTACAACAGAAGCTGCAACAACAGATAGAGCTAAAAGGGACTTGCGCATAGGAGGCTCTCTTATCTAAAGTAATGTACAAAAGGTACTGAATTTATCAGTGTGGTTTTATGTGGGGCATCTTATATATTTAGTTCAACTTTGTGAATGCAATAAATGTAATCATGATATATATTTGTGACTTAAATCGACAAATTAATAGGTAAAGCAAGATTTATAGTGACTGGTATCTATAAAATGAGAAATGATAGCAATCGATTGCATTGATAATGAGAGATAAAAGCAAAAAAAAGGAGCGCGAGATGTGCTCCTTTGAAAAGAGGAATAGTAAATTTACGGTTCTAAAATCTTCTTAAAATGGTTCCTCAGCATCCAAAGCATAATTAAACTCGGAATAACCATAACAGCAGTGAGCACAAAGAAGGTTGGCCAACTGTTTAGATAATCAGCTAACTCACCACTGAAGGAGGCTAAGGTCGTTCGACCAAAATTACCCAATGACGCGAGTAGGGCATATTGGGTTGCCGAGAAGGCTTGTCCAGTTAATACCGTTAAGAATGAGACAAAAGCGACTGTGGCAAAGGCACTGGTAAAGTTATCCACTAAAATAGTGGCTAAGAAGATGTTCTCGTTGGGGCCCACACTGGCCATCCAAGCAAACATCAAATTACTGGATGCCATGGCGATGCCACCAATCATCAATCCTTTGACGATACCAAACTTCACATTGAACGCACTGCCGACTAAGGTGAAGAAGACGGTTGCCCCCCAACCAATCAGCTTAGAGTAGTGACCAATCTGTTCGTTTGAAAAACCAACCTCTTTGTAGAAAGTGATCGACATACGTCCTAAGAACGCTTCACCAATTTTAAATAGGAAAACAAACAGCAGTAGAGTCAGGGCCGTCTTAACCCCGTTTCGTTTAAAGAAATCCCAAAACGGTTCGATCAGAGTCACCGATAGCCATGCAACAACTCGGTACTTAACCACTTTGCTGTGTCTATCTTCTGCCTTGTGTTGTAGCGCTTCACGTTCGGTATTGGGTTCACCAACAAACAGGGTGAAAATCATCAACAAGGCGACGATACCAGCCATGCCATAATAGACACCATTCCAACCGATACTGTCTGCATTGATAAAGGCTAAGTAACCCGGCAGTGAATAACCTGTCCACCAACCAATCACCGCCATTGCAGAAGCTTGTGGCATTTTATGCGATTCAGCTTTACGGAAGGAGTCGATACGAAATGCATCAATCGCAACATCTTGCGTGGCCGAGGCTGTTGCAATTGCTAGAGCAAACATTGAGGTCATCATCAGATTATTGGCAGGATCTAACCCCGCAATCTGAAGGGTACAGATGAGTACGATGGTTTGGCATAGCAGTATCCAGCTACGGCGCTGACCTAATGCATTACCAAGAAAGGGAAGTTTTACACGGTCGACCAAAGGTGCCCATAAAAAGTTGATGGCGTAGACCGCGAACACAGAACCAAAGTAACCGATTGCAGAACGAGTTAGCCCTGCATCCGTTAACCATCCAGACATGTTTGAGCCGATCAGCACCCATGGGAAGCCGCTAGAGCACCCCATCAAAAAGACCCAGAGTAGACGTTTATCAAGATAGCTTTGGAAAGTTTGTTTCCATGACAGTTGTGTTGTCATGCGAACACCCCTTATTCAGTTGATGAATTTTGAATAAAAAAAGAGCCGAAGAACAATGACTTTATCGAACTTCGGCTAGATGTTTGTTAGCAATAATCAGCGTTATCTCAGTAACCGATTATTTGATTTTCATGTCGATGATAACAATCGGTGTCTTTGGAACATCGCTCATCTGTTGGTAACGAGTCGTTGGTCTAGTGGCCATCTCTTTGATAATATCAAACCCTGATGTGACTTTACCAAAGACAGCGTAACCGGCCGAACCTGGACGGTAATCAAGGTTACTATTATCACGATAATTAATGAAAAACTGTCGTGATGCTGTATCTGGTTCTTGAGTTCGAGCCATGGCTATCGTTGCTTGATTATTTAGCAGGCCATTGCTGGCTTCATTTTTAATCGGTGCGTAGATAGGAAGACGATCCATCTTAGTATTGAAACCGCCACCTTGTGCCATGAAGTTGGGGATCACACGGTGAAAGATTGATCCTTTATAGCTGCCATCTTCAACATACTTAAGAAAGTTAGCAACGGTAATGGGCGCTGCTTGTGAGTTTAATTCAATAACAAATGAACCCAAGCTGGTCTCAACTTCCACCGTTGGTTCTGCCACCGAGGTGGCGGAGAAACCAGACAGTGTGCACAGCAGAGCGATCGTTGAAAATACCTTTTTCATTAAAAGTTATCCGCTAGATAGGTGTTAAGCTCTTCATCCGTCGCAATTTTGTCAAATACCGCGTTAATCAGATCGTTTAATACTATCTCCATATCTTGGTTAGACAGTTTTAATGAGCTGGTTTTGGTTGATGTGCCATTAAATCGTTTAGTGAACTTTCCACGAGGTGTTTCGGCAACCACTTGAACTTTAACCGCTGTTGTTAGTTCGCTATCTAACATGCTGACTTGGCTTCTTACTACAGCTTCTAATACATCAAGACGGTATGTGTTGTCACTCTCGACAGTCACTTTAAAGCCTTGTTTTTCTAGCTGCTTTGAAAGCGTCTCTTCAAACGCGATACGTACATTTTGATTCGCATCAATAGGCTGGATATCCCCAGAGCCTGAGTCGATGACGCCGACATATTCAGCGGTTCTAAGGTCACGGCTGTCAATGGTCAATGTTTTTCCCGCAAAAGTCGGCTGCGCATTTAAAGAGGCGACCGGAGCGACATTTAATAATGGGTCAGCTGGAGTTGCACAAGCAGTCAAAAAGAGCACTGTTGCTGCGATTATCACCTTTTTCATTGTTTATCCTTAAGTTTTTATAGCTTTGGTTGCTTTTAAAATAACAAATTTTGAGTTTCTGGCAACGATGTTTACATTTTCATCCCCAAAAAGTCGCCCGAGTTTTTGATCATACTCTAGGTGGTTGTTACCAATTACCATGATTGAACCGCCTTGAGCTAACACTTTTTTAGCATCACAGAACATTTGCCAAGCAATGTGATCAGTAATCGCTTGTTGCTGATGAAATGGCGGATTACAAAGAATTAAATAACAACTGTGTTCTTTAAAACCATCTAAACAGTTATTGGCGAGCACCTGAAAACGTCTATCAGGGCCAAGGTTCTCTTCTAGGTTCAGTGTGGCAGACTCAACCGCCATGTAACTTTCATCAATACAGGTGATGCGAGCTTCAGGGTTGAGTTGAGCGGCTTTTATACCGAGTACGCCGTTACCGCAGCCTAGATCAATAATATGACGTAAATCATCTTCTTGCGGAATATGTTTAAGCAAAAAGCGTGCACCAAGATCTAAACTTTCACCAGAATAGACATTGGCGTGGTTATTCAGAGTGATCTCTTCACCTTCAACAGGCCAGCGCGTAATGTCGTCCACATGATGGATCTGTTCTACGTCTGGCAGGGAGAAGACTAAACGGTATTTCTTTTTTGCCAGTGACGTTGTCGTTGTACCTAGGTATTTTTCGAATAAATTAAGTGTTGAGGTGTGAAGGTCTCTTACTTTATTGACGGCAATGACTGGACACTCAGCTGGAAGCTGCATACGCAGTTGATGAAGTTGCCATGTGAGCAAGCGATTACTTTTAGGTATTTTGAGTAACACGAGATCGATATGTTCAGGAATGGCGTCTAAACAGTTAATAAAGGCAACTCGACCACACTGGTTTCGTTGTAAGTTTCTTAATGTGCCACGTTGGGAGATATAAGAGTCGGTCATCATAGTGACGTTATGACGTTGAGAGAACCAGCATGAAAGGGCACCAAAACTGTCATTTACTATGAGGATATTTTGCTGTTCTGGTAGCGCTAATGCTTCGACATGGTTGATTAAATATTCATCACCGGCATCCCAAGCTTGTAAGGTTTCATTGCTGACCTTTGGGTATCTTAAAAGCGTGAGATTATGATCTCTAATGGTAAATTCTGTATTCATTATGGTATGACCAATTAATTGCCTAGTGTATTTCTCTATTGTCGCAAATGAACCAAGCAGTGAACACTCAATTTTGTTATTTACATCAAATTATTAAACAATCTAAGGTATAGTTCTTGTAATAAAAATTGAATTACCCGTTATCAGGATCTGTTGACATGATTAAAGAGATTATAGAAACCAAATTGAGTGAAGCCTTTTCACCGGTGCACTTTCAGGTTATCAATGAGAGCTATATGCACGCGGTACCGGATGGTTCTGAGAGTCATTTTAAAGTCGTGGTGGTGAGTGATGCATTTTCTGATAAGCGTTTAGTTGCACGCCATCGTTTGGTAAATAGCGTATTGGCTGATGAATTAAGTCATCACATTCACGCGTTATCCATCAATGTTTTTACCCCTGAAGAGTGGCTTTCAGCCAACGGTGAGTTTCCAGCATCACCAAACTGCTTAGGTAAAGGGCAGTAAATCGAATAAAGGGTGGAAATTAATACAGGTTGTTTTATCCATTCAGCCCTATTATTAACGATTGACCCCGATGATGAATGTTAAAGGATGTGTGTCATGTTTGTTATCTTAATCTTAGGTCAATACTTATTTGGTGGTATCCTAAATCTTTGATTAACAATTGTGGGTTAGGTCAAGAAAAGAGCGTCAGACTATACGATCTTTGATAATAAAAGAGAAAATTTTCGTGGATTCATGGCGTGGATCGTAGCAACTGACCCTGTAAAAGTGATAGAATCCGCGTCAAATTAACTTTGACATTTTAAATGTTAATAACAGGTTAACAAAAAGCTGTGGAAATTTGAGTCTTCTCAAATAACTTAGGCATGTCGTGTTTAAATAATTCTTTTTCCCATTAATGTAGTGCAAGCGCTTATGATTACAATAAAAAAGGGTTTGGATCTTCCTATTGCAGGTGTTCCAACTCAGGTGATTAATGATGGCAATGCCATCAGTAAAGTCGCCTTGTTAGGCGAAGAGTACGTGGGTATGCGTCCAACGATGCATGTCCGTGTTGAAGATGCAGTGAAAAAAGGTCAGGTTCTTTTTGAAGATAAAAAGAATCCGGGCGTTAAATTTACTGCACCTGTAAGTGGTAAAGTTGTTGAGATTAATCGTGGTGCCAAACGTGTACTTCAATCTGTGGTTATCGCAGTAGAAGGAAACGAGCAAATCACATTCAACAGTTACAGTGCTGACCAATTAGCAAAACTTGACCGTGAAACGGTTAAGCAGCAGTTGATTGAATCAGGATCGTGGACCGCATTACGTACTCGTCCGTTTAGTAAGGTACCAGCTATCGATGACAGCACAAAGGCTATCTTTGTTACTGCCATGGATACTAACCCTCTAGCTGCTGATCCAGAACTGATTATCAACGAGCAGAAAGACGCATTTATTGCAGGCCTAGACGTACTGTCAGTATTAACTGACGATCGTGTTTATGTGTGTAAGAAAGGTTCGAGTCTTCCTCGTTCAGTGCAACAGAATATAGAAGAGCATGTGTTTGACGGACCGCACCCAGCGGGTCTAGTTGGTACTCATATGCACCATCTATATCCAGTAAGTGCTGAAAACACAGCTTGGAGTATTAACTACCAAGATGTGATCGCATTTGGACAGCTATTCCTTACCGGTGAACTGAATAGTGACCGCGTTATCTCTCTAGCAGGCCCTGTTGTCAATAAACCTCGTTTAGTTCGTACCACTGTTGGTGCTAGCGTCGATGAGATCACTGACAATGAGTTGATGCCTGGAGAAGTCCGTATTATCTCAGGTTCAGTATTGTCTGGTGTACAAGCTTCTGGTGCTAATGGCTACCTAGGTCGCTACCATCAGCAAGTTTCTGTGTTACGTGAAGGTCGTGAAAAAGAGCTGTTTGGCTGGATTGCTCCAGGTAAAAATAAGTTCTCAGTAACCAAAACTTTCCTTAGCCACCTTTTCTCAGGCCAGTTGTTTAATATGACAACCACTACTAACGGTAGTGATCGCGCCATGGTGCCAATTGGCAACTATGAGAAAGTCATGCCATTAGATATGGAGCCAACAATGTTGCTTCGTGATCTATGTGCTGGTGATATTGACAGTGCACAACAACTGGGTGCGTTAGAGCTAGATGAAGAAGATTTAGCACTATGTACCTATGTATGCCCTGGCAAATATGAATATGGTGTGATGCTGCGTGAGTGTCTTGATACCATTTATAAGGAAGGGTAATTCATGGGCCTTAAACATTTATTAGAATCGGTCGAGCACCACTTCGAACCGGGTGGAAAGCACGAGCGTTGGTTTGCTTTATACGAAGCATTTGCCACTCTTATGTACACCCCAGGTTTGGTGACGAAGCGTGGTTCACACGTTCGTGACAGTATCGATCTAAAACGCATCATGATCATGGTGTGGATTGCCGTATTCCCAGCAATGTTCTGGGGAATGTACAACACCGGTCATCAGGCCATTGTTGCACTTAATCACCTTTACAGTGGTGACCAGCTTGCTGCAATTATTGCAGGTGACTGGCACTACTGGTTAACCGAGATGGTCGGCGGATCATTGGCTGCTAACGCTGGTTGGGCGAGTAAGATGTTGCTTGGTGCAACGTTCTTCTTACCTATCTACGCGGTTGTCTTTGCGGTTGGTGGTTTCTGGGAAGTACTATTCTGTATGGTACGTAAGCATGAAGTGAACGAAGGTTTCTTTGTTACCTCGATTCTTTTTGCTTTGATTGTTCCGCCAACGCTACCACTATGGCAAGCCGCTTTAGGTATTACCTTCGGTGTGGTTGTTGCTAAAGAGATCTTTGGTGGTACAGGGCGTAACTTCCTGAACCCTGCTCTTGCTGGTCGTGCTTTCCTATTCTTTGCTTACCCAAGTCAAATCTCTGGTGATTTAGTTTGGACTGCTGCTGATGGTTTCTCTGGCGCTACGGCATTAAGCCAGTGGTCTCAAGGTGGTCAAGCTGGTCTGATTAATACCGTTACTGGTGACGCGATAACTTGGATGGATGCATTCGTTGGTAAAATCCCTGGTTCTATTGGTGAAGTATCAACACTTGCCTTGATCCTTGGTGGATTGATGATCGTTTACATGGGCATTGCCTCATGGCGTATCATCGCTGCGGTTATGATTGGTATGGTTGCTACAGCAACACTGTTTAATCTAATCGGATCAGATACCAATCCACTATTCGCTATGCCTTGGCATTGGCACCTAGTATTGGGTGGTTTTGCATTTGGTATGATCTTCATGGCAACAGACCCCGTTTCGGCTTCATTTACCAATCGAGGGAAGTGGGCATATGGCATCTTAATTGGTGCAATGGCTGTGATGATTCGTGTAGTTAACCCTGCCTACCCTGAAGGTATGATGTTAGCCATCTTGTTTGCAAACTTGTTTGCTCCGCTGTTCGACAACTTAGTTGTACAGGGCAATATCAAACGGAGATTATCTCGCTATGGCAAGTAATAACGATAGCATTAAGAAGACGCTGTCAGTTGTTGTTGGATTGAGCCTTGTCTGTTCAATCGTTGTTTCAACAGCGGCTGTGGTACTTCGTCCAATGCAACAAGCAAACGCAGTATTGGATAAACAGAAAAATATTGTTGCGGTAGCGGGTTTTACAGCTAACAGCACGGAAGAGATTCAATCTCTATTTGCTGAAAAAGTAGAAGCGCGTTTAGTGAACCTAGAGACGGGTGAGTTTGTTGAGGGAGATGCGAATGCATTTGACCAACGCAGAGCGGCTAAAACGGCCTCTGAGTCAATTAAACTGAGTGGCGAGGAAGATCTTGCAACCATTATTCGTCGTTCAAATACTGCGCTTATCTACTTAGTGAAAGAGGGTGAAACAACAACCAAAGTAATTCTTCCGATTCACGGTGCGGGACTTTGGTCAATGATGTACGCTTTCTTAGCGGTAGAAACTGACGGTAATACAATTTCGGGCATCACTTACTACGAGCAGGGTGAAACACCTGGGCTAGGTGGTGAAGTTGAGAATCCGAAGTGGCGCTCACAGTTTGCAGGCAAGAAATTGTTTGATGCTGATGGCAACCCGGCAATTAAAATTGTTAAAGGTGGCGCTCCAGCAGGTACTGAGTCGAGCGTGGATGGCTTATCCGGTGCAACATTAACGGCTAATGGTGTTCAAAATACGTTCGACTTCTGGTTAAGCGACATGGGCTTTGGTCCTTTCCTTGCTAAAGTTCGTGCAGGAGACCTTAACTAATGAATACTAAAGAAATTAAAAAGAGCGTTCTAGCGCCGATTATGGATAACAATCCAATCGCGCTGCAAGTTCTTGGTGTCTGTTCTGCACTAGCGGTAACAACAAAACTAGAGACAGCATTTGTTATGACTCTAGCGGTAATTTTTGTTACTGCTCTGTCTAACTTCTTTGTCTCTACAATTCGTAACCACATTCCAGGTAGTGTTCGTATCATCGTACAGATGGCGATCATCGCTTCATTGGTAATTGTTGTTGATGAAGTGCTTAAAGCATACTTATACGATATCTCTAAGCAGTTATCTGTATTCGTTGGCCTAATCATTACAAACTGTATTGTAATGGGACGTGCTGAAGCTTTTGCAATGAAATCAAAACCATTTGAATCTCTTATCGATGGTATCGGTAACGGGTTAGGTTATGGTTTTGTTCTTATCACTGTTGCATTTTTCCGTGAGCTTTTAGGTTCAGGAAAACTGTTTGGTGTTGAGATACTTCCTCTTATTGCAGACGGTGGTTGGTATCAGCCGAATGGTATGATGCTTCTAGCACCATCAGCATTCTTCCTAATTGGTTTTATGATCTGGGCTATCCGCATTATTCGACCTGCACAAATAGAAGCGAAGGAGTAAGGCCACTATGGAACATTATATTAGCCTGCTGGTTAAGTCGATTTTCGTCGAAAACATGGCACTTTCTTTCTTCCTAGGTATGTGTACTTTCTTAGCGGTGTCTAAGAAGGTAAAAACTTCATTTGGTCTTGGTGTTGCTGTTGTAGTCGTGCTAACCATTGCAGTTCCAGTAAACAACCTTGTTTACAACCTAGTACTGAGAGAAGGCGCATTAGTTGATGGAGTTGATCTTAGCTTCTTAAACTTTATTACCTTTATTGGTGTTATCGCGGCGTTAGTACAGATTCTAGAGATGATTCTAGACCGTTACTTCCCACCACTATATAACGCGTTAGGTATCTTCCTACCGCTTATCACAGTGAACTGTGCAATATTTGGTGGTGTATCTTTCATGGTGCAGCGTGATTATAACTTCGCGGAATCTGTCGTTTACGGCTTCGGTTCTGGTGTTGGGTGGTTATTAGCTATCGTTGCTCTTGCGGGTATCCGTGAGAAGATGAAATATTCGGATGTGCCTCCAGGTCTTCGTGGCTTAGGTATCACATTTATCACTGTTGGTTTGATGGCGTTAGGCTTTATGTCTTTCTCTGGTGTTCAACTGTAAGTCGGGTAAACCGCGACAATAAGGAAAATAGTCAATGGACATTATTCTTGGTGTAGTCATGTTTACCTTGATTGTACTTGCTCTAGTTTTAGTTATTCTTTTTGCTAAATCCAAGTTAGTACCAACAGGTGACATAACCATCTCAGTAAACGGTGATCCTGAAAAGGCAATCACTACCGGTGCTGGTGACAAGCTTCTTGGTGCGCTTTCTGCATCAGGTATCTTCGTATCATCAGCCTGTGGCGGCGGTGGCTCTTGTGGCCAGTGTCGTGTAAAAGTTAAATCAGGTGGTGGAGATATCCTGCCAACTGAACTTGATCACATCTCTAAAGGTGAAGCGCGTGAAGGTGAGCGTCTAGCTTGTCAGGTTAACGTGAAATCTGACATGGCTATCGAACTGCCAGAAGAGATCTTTGGTGTTAAGAAGTGGGAATGTACCGTTCTTTCTAATGACAACGAAGCGACCTTTATCAAAGAGCTTGTACTTCAAATTCCTAATGGAGAAGAAGTACCGTTCCGCGCGGGTGGTTATATTCAGATTGAAGCTGAACCTCATCATATTAAATATGCTGATTTCGACATTCCTGAAGAGTACCGTGGCGACTGGGATAAGTTTAACTTGTTCCGTTATGAGTCTGTAGTTACTGAACCTTCAATTCGTGCTTACTCTATGGCGTCATACCCAGAAGAGAAAGGCCTGATTAAATTGAATGTTCGTATCGCTACACCGCCACCAAACAATCCTGATGTTAAGCCTGGCGTTATGTCATCTTACATCTGGTCGTTAAAAGCGGGTGATACTTGTACTATCTCGGGTCCATTTGGTGAGTTCTTTGCAAAAGATACTGACAATGAAATGGTCTTCATCGGCGGTGGTGCTGGTATGGCTCCTATGCGTTCACATATCTTTGATCAGCTTTTACGTTTGAAATCTCAGCGTAAAATGACGTTCTGGTATGGTGCTCGTTCTGTACGTGAAATGTTCTACATTGAAGATTTCGATAAACTACAGGCCGAAAACGATAACTTCGCATGGCATTGTGCATTGTCTGATCCTCAACCAGAAGATAACTGGGATGGGTACACAGGCTTCATTCATAACGTAATCTATGAGAACTATCTTAAAGATCACGATGCGCCAGAAGATTGTGAGTACTACATGTGTGGTCCACCAATGATGAACTCAGCAGTTATTGGCATGCTGAAAGATCTTGGTGTAGAAGACGAGAATATCCTTCTGGATGATTTCGGCGGCTAACCAGTAGTTGCAAAAGATATTGGCTGACTCTTTTGAGTCAGCCTTTTTCATTTTCTTGCTAGTAAATAGAGTGTAAACCTGTGAATTTATAATTAATTCAAAGTTTTACGTTTTAGATTGGAATAGAAATTTATGTTTATCCATTTGACACAAAAAGTGCAAAGAACCGTTACGGCTCTAATTGTACTTTTTCTTCTCTCAGCTTGTAGCGAGCCGCAACAAGAGGTTCAGTTAACCGGTCGTACTATGGGTACCACCTATTCAGTTAAGTATCTGGAACAAGAGGGCATCCCTGACTCTGCCACCGTGCAGGCAGAGATTGACCGTCTTCTAGAGTTAGTGAATGATCAGATGTCGACCTACCGTAAGACCTCTGAGCTGAGTCGATTCAATCAACACACGACCGATGAACCGTTTTCAGTTTCCGATGATACCGCAAAGGTAATCAAAGAGGCGATACGACTCAACGTGCTGACCCGTGGTGCATTGGATGTGACCGTGGGACCATTAGTGAATTTATGGGGATTCGGTCCTGAAGCAAGACAAGAGGTAGTACCAACAGAAACTGAATTAGCTGAACGACGTGCTATTATTGGAATTCAACACCTGTCGATCAATAACAATGAGGTGACCAAGGATATACCTGAACTTTATGTCGACTTATCAACCATAGCCAAAGGGTGGGGCGTTGATAAAGTAGCAGATTATCTGCAGCAGCTAGGCAGTGAAGATTACCTCGTTGAGATTGGTGGCGAGTTACGCTTAAAAGGTAAAAATAAGGAGGGAGTGGCTTGGAGAATAGCGATTGAGAAGCCCTCTACCGATGCTCGCACTATCCAAGAGATCATTGAACCTGGAGATATGGGCTTAGCCACTTCAGGTGATTATCGTAACTATTTTGAACGTGATGGTATTCGTTACTCACACATCATCAATCCAGAAACTGGAAAGCCAATTAGCCATAAAGTGGTGTCAGTCTCTGTTTTGGATCCATCGTGTATGACTGCTGACGGTTTAGCGACAGGTTTTATGGTATTAGGCGCTGAAAAAGCCCTTGAGTTGGCTAATAGGGATAACATCCCAATGTTTATGGTAGTAAAAACAGATGATGGATTCGAAGAGATTGCATCTGACGCTTTTAAGCCTTACTTAAAACGATAAGGAGAGAACGATGACGATATATTTGGTAACTTTTGCTGTGTTTCTACTTGTCATAGCGGCGATGTCTGTTGGTTATATCTTCCAACAAAAAGTGGTTAAAGGCAGTTGTGGTGGACTAGGTGCGGTTGGTATTGCGAAAGAGTGTAACTGCCCTGAACCTTGTGATGCTAGATTAAAGCGTGAAGCTCGCGAAGCAAAACAGCAGCAGTGGAAAAAAGATCAGATCGTGTAGAGCTTACAGCTTAGAGTGTATAGCTACATAAAAAAGCAGACTTCGGTCTGCTTTTTTATGGGGAAAAGTAAGGGTTAATCCGAACAGACAATTTGATTGCGACCACTGTTTTTTGCGTCATACAATGATTTATCCGCCTTCTTGAGCATGACATCCAATTTATCAGCGCCGGAGGTCATGCCGATACTGATGGTGACACTAATCAAATCGCCATTAATGCTGACCGTATAATCTGCCAATTCACTACGCAACTGTTCTAACTGGGCATGAAAGTCGGTCGGTTTCATTGTTGACTGGATAACGAACTCTTCGCCCCCCATTCGCGCCACTAGATCATTTGGAAAGAAACTGTTAATGAGCTGTGCTGTCTCTTTCAATACTTTATCACCAGCATCATGACCATAGGTATCATTAACCTGTTTAAAGAAGTCGATATCCAACATGGCGTAAGTATGAGGTTTTTTCACTGAGACATGACTGGCAGAATCAAAGAAATGTCGACGATTCCAGAGCCCGGTTAAGCTGTCTTGATGCGCAAGGATATAGAGCTTATCACTGGAGTCTTTCATGTTCAGCATGTGGTGAATACGGCAGTAGAACTCCTCTTGGTTAAACGGCTTTCTTACATAGTCGTTAGCACCAGATTTAAGGAAACGAGCGGTAAGGCCAGGGTCATTGTTGCCTGAGACTCCCAATATAGCCAATTGGTTACGATCATGGCTTTTACGTATTTCACGAATCATCGTCAAGCCATCCATATTAGGCATGTCATGATCGGTAACGATGAGTGAGATCTCGGGGTGAGCGACGAGTTGTTTTATCCCTTCTATACCATCATTCGCAGTAACCACGGTGAGGTACTCTCGTTCTAGAAGCGTTGAAAGGTGATTACGTATGGTGGCAGAGTCATCAACCACTAAAATAGTATGTTGTTTATTGGCGTGTAAGCGCTTTAACAGTTGGGGAATATAAGCAACCGAGGCAGGACTGTCTTTAGGAATGTAGTCGATAACCCCTTTATCAAGAACACGTTGACGTATTTTTTCGTCCATATGCGCCGTTAATACAATGGTTTTAACATCATGCGATAAAACGAGATCAATCACTTCACCATCTTGCCCATCAGGCAGGCAGTAATCTAGAATCGAGCAGAGAAACTCTTCATCAGATTCTAATAAAGGGATGGTACCAGCAACAGATTCTGCCACTACAGCTTCATAACCTGCTCTCGCCAACTGGCTAGTTAACATGCGACGAATAGTTCGGCTATCTTCAACTACGAGAATTTTATTACTCACCAAAGCTCCTTGTCGATTTAATCTTATGTAACAACAAACACTTCCATTTGTAAGGTGTATATAATTTGATTGTTACACGTTAGACAGAAAGTGCAAGCTTTGAATTTCATCGATATCTTGTTATTATACCAATAGTACTGGATATAAAAACAGTTGTTGTAATGAAGAAAATTATACATGTGGATATGGACTGCTTTTTTGCGGCAGTAGAAATGCGGGATAA
The DNA here is from genome assembly GCF_050337105.1 of Aliivibrio kagoshimensis. Taxonomy (NCBI): domain Bacteria; kingdom Pseudomonadati; phylum Pseudomonadota; class Gammaproteobacteria; order Vibrionales; family Vibrionaceae; genus Aliivibrio; species Aliivibrio kagoshimensis. The sequence continues at coordinate 11,661 of NZ_JAKJSQ010000012.1, read as the reverse complement.
CCCTGAACTGAGAGGGGTACCTATCGCGGTGGGAGGTAAATCGAGTCAACGTGGCGTATTGAGCACCTGCAACTATCAAGCGAGAGAATTTGGGATTCGTTCGGCAATGTCTACGGCGAAAGCCATGCAACTCTGCCCTGAGCTTGTGGTGGTGCCGGGACGCATGAATGCGTATCGGGAAGCCTCAATTAACATACATCAAGTTTTCAGCCGTTACACTTCCTTGATTGAGCCTTTATCTTTAGATGAAGCATATCTTGATGTGAGTAATTGTACGTTGTTTCAAGGCTCGGCAACCTATATAGCAGAGCAGATTCGTAAAGATATTTTTGATGAAACAGGGTTAACCGCTTCAGCCGGAATTGCACCAATCAAGTTTTTGGCCAAAATAGCCTCTGACATGAACAAACCCAATGGCCAGTTTGTGATCCCACCAGAGGATATGGAAGCAATCATCGACACCTTACCGTTGGAGAAAATCCCGGGAGTAGGAAAAGTGACGTTAGAAAAACTCAACAAGTCAGGGTTATTTACTTGTCGAGATGTATTGCAAAGTAATCAGAGGGAGTTGATCGTTAAGTTTGGAAAACTAGGGGCAATGCTCTGGTCTCGGTCTCACGGTATTGATGAGCGTGAGGTGATGGTGGAGCGAAATCGCAAATCAGTGGGCGTTGAGCGGACATTTGAAAAGAACATTCAATCTTATGATGAATGTTGGCAAGTGATAGAGGAGCGATTATACCCAGAGTTGGAGCGGCGGCTTAAACAAGCTAATGGTGACAACCCGATTGCCAAGCAAGGGATTAAAATGAAGTTTGCTGATTTTCAACAAACCACCATTGAACATAGTCATAACCAACTTGAGCTTGATGACTTCAAATTGTTATTGCATGACATATTAAAAAGACAAAAAGGGCGTCAAATCCGATTATTAGGGTTAAATGTAATGTTAACCTCCCATGAGCAGCAGCAACAACTCACATTTTTGTAATCGTTCACTACTCATCAGCCAAGTATTTAACATCATCGTTATATTGGCTATTGGCCTCATGCCGTAAAAATGCTCTTAATGCCATGATGGCAGGGTTATCTTTAGCAGAATCAGGATAGACTAACCAATATCTCTCTTTAGAAGGCAGGGAAATATTAAACGGTGAGACCAGTGCTCCTGATTTCAGGTCATCCTCTAAGACCGCAATTCTTCCTAAAGCGACACCTTCTCCGGCCAGTACCGCCATCAGCAGTACACTGGCATCATCAATTTGTGGGCCTTGGTTAGCGTTGTCTAGGCTTACATCATTTAACTTTAACCACTTAGGCCAATCGAGGTATGAGTCCTCATGTAGAAGAATAGCCCCCTCTAAATCAGCTGCATTTCTATCTCTTATCGTTTCCGCCATGTTAGGTAGCATCACAGGTTTACGATTTCCAGACAGTAGAGGCTCTGCAATAGTACCGGGCCAATTACCATCCCCCCAACGAATCGCAATATCGGCGCTGTCGCTCATAAGATCAACCGCATCAATAGAGTGATGCAAACGAAGCTGAATATCAGGGTGTTTTTTCCAGAATCTTCCCAACCGACTGACTAACCACTTCGTCGCAAGTGCCGGGGTTAATGAGAGCGTAATATTGCTGCTTTGTGTTTTTGATTTAAATCGATTTAAGCAACCCTTGAGTTGAGTTAAGTGTTCTTCAATCTCTACGGCAAACGCTTCTCCCTGCTGAGTTAGCTTAATACCCCGGTGCATTCGAGTAAACAACGTCGTGTTTAGCCATGACTCTAACTGTTTAATTTGATGGGTTATTGCTGGAGGGGTTAAACAGAGCTCATTCGCGGCTTTACTGAAACTGCCCAAACGAGCGCAACACTCAAAGGTGAGTAGGGTTTGCAAGGGAGGAAAGCTGTATTTTGCCATTAGGTTAAATCTCATTTAATCATTGATTAAAAAAACGTCAATTGTGAAGCCGCTTTTCTGCGATTAGTCTGGATGTATTAACAATTTACTTACATTACATAAAAGAAGGGAACTAGGCAATGGAGAAACAACGCGCCCATCCGTACCTACCAAATAGTGATCCAAGCATTAAAGAACAATTACTTAAAGAGATTGGTGTCAGTGATGTTGAAGAGTTATTAGTCGGCATTCCGCAATCCTTACGTATGGATAAAAGATTAAATCTACCTGAATCATATGAATCAGAGTTCGAACTTAAACGTCATGTACAGCAGATTTTAAATCAAAACAGCAGCTGTGATGAGAACGTAAGTTTCTTAGGTGGCGGCTGTTATCAGCATCACGTCCCGTCGATTTGCGATGAAATCAATGGGCGCTCAGAGTTTTTAACCGCTTATGCTGGTGAACCCTATGATGATCATGGTCGTTTTCAAGCGCTGTTTGAATATTGCTCAATGATGACAGAAATGCTTGATATGGAAGTGGTTAATGTTCCATGTTATGACGGCTATCAAGCTTCTGCCACGTCGGTTTGCATGGCGGGTCGTTATACCAACCGTACTAAGGTGTTGGTTGCCGACAATATGAATCCAGATAAATTTTCCATGATGCAGACCTACTGCCGCGCCAATGTTGAGCTGATTAAGGTGCCGATGTTGACTGAGAGTGGGTTAGTCGATCAACAAGCATTGAAAACGATGCTAAGTGATGAAATTGCCGCGGTCTATTTTGAAGTTCCTTCCTTTTTAGGACAAATCGAAGAGGGCAAAGTACTGACCGACTTGGCTCACTCTGCGGGGGCATTAGCGGTCGTGAGTGTGAACCCAAGTTCATTAGGCGCGATTACGCCACCAGCAAATTATGGTGCTGATATCGTTTGTGGCGACATTCAGCCACTCGGTATTCACATGCAGTATGGTGGTGGTCAAGGGGGGTTCATCGCCAGTCATGATAACCCAGATATGATTGCGCAATACCCATCACGTCTGTTTGGCATCATCCCGACCATTGTTGATGGTGAGTATGGCTTTGGTGATGTGGCTTACGATCGAACTTCTTTTGGTAAGCGTGAAGAGGGCAATGAATTTGTCGGAACCGCCGCAGCGTTGTGGGGAATCACTGCCGGTGTCTATATGGCATTGATGGGACCTCACGGTATGCAAGAGCTGGCTGAAGGGGTAATGCAAAAAACCAAGTACGCCATGAACTCCATCGCCAAGCTTCCGACAATTTCTGTGCCGTTTTCCAGTCAGTATCACTACAACGAATTTGTGGTGAATTTTGACCAAACTGGAAAAACAGTGAAACAGATTAACGAATACCTACGTAGCAAAGGGATCTTTGCGGGCCATGATCTTTCTGACTCATTTCCACAGCTTGGGCAGAGTGCACTCTACTGCTTCAGTGAAATTCACAGTCAAAAGAATATCGATGATCTGGTGGCAGGACTACAGGAGATGACAAAATAATGGAAAATATCAGCAAACATAGATCGTCAGATGATCAACCAAACATTAGGCGCTTCCATCAAGCAAAATGGGATGAGCCAATTATCTTTGAACTGAGTACTCCTGGTGAGCGCGGTGTTCTGGTTCCACGTGTTGAATCTGCAATTAGTGACAGTACTGGCACAGCGGCAGACTTGTTGCCGGCGTCAATGTGTCGTTCAGAGCCTCCTAAACTGCCGGAGATGTCGCAAAACAGAGTACTAAGACATTACTTACGCTTATCTCAAGAGAACTTGGGGGCTGATTTTCAAGTAGATGTGGGGCAGGGCACTTGTACTATGAAGTACAACCCAAAGGTCAACGAACAACTGGCTCGTCAGGCTAAAGTGCTAACCATGCACCCAAGACAAGATGACAGTACCACACAAGGCTTGCTGGATATTATGAGTCGAATGGAGCAGGTTCTCCAAGAAGTGTCCGGCATGGATCGTTTCTCATTTCAACCTCGGGCGGGTTCAGCAGCTATCTATACCAATGCGGCGATCATTCGAGCTTATCATGAATCTCGTGGTGAGCATGAACAGAGAGATGAGATCATTACCACCATGTTTAGTCACCCTTCTGATGCGGCGTGTGCCAAAGTGTGTGGTTATAAGATCATTAACCTATTTCCAGACGAGAATGGCTACCCATCAGTCGAAGCACTGAAAGAGGTGATTTCAGAACGTACAGCCGGGTTATTGATCACCAATCCTGAAGATACGGGGATCTACAGCCCACATATTAAAACCTTTGTCGACTTGATTCATGACGCTGGTGGTATCTGTGCGTATGACCAAGCCAATGCGAATGGATTACTTGGTATTACCAGAGCGAGAGATGCTGGTTTCGATCTTTGTCATTTCAACTTACATAAAACTTTTGCAACTCCACATGCGTGTGGTGGCCCTGCTGTTGGTGCCGTTGGTGCAACGGAAAAAATGGCCCCTTTCCTGCCCTACCCTTTAGTCGCCAGTAACGGTGGTGAGTTTTCATTAGAGCAAGCCGACGAACTGAGTATTGGTAAGGTAAGTTCATGGACAGGATGCGCGTCGATAGTGGTTCGAGCGTACGCTTGGGTCATGACACTCGGTGCTGATGGTCTGCGAGAAGTCTCTGATATCGCGATACTTAACAACAACTATTTGTTGAAGAAAGTGCTCGACATTAAAGGGATAGAGATGCCATATCTTGGTAATGGCCCACGCATAGAGCAAGTGCGTTATAGCTGGCAGAAATTGTACGAAGATACGGGGATCAGTTCGGAACAGATAGGGGTTCGCATGGCTGACTTTGGTCTTCACTATTGGACCAGTCATCACCCATATGTTGTACCACAACCTGTGACATTAGAGCCGACAGAAGCTTACTCAATGAAAGATCTTGATGAGTATGCAAATACGCTAGCTTTTATTGCTAATGAAGCCTATACCTCACCACAAATGGTAGTGGATGCACCACATAACTGCCCAATACATCAAGTGAAAGATGACACGCTCGATGACCCTGAGAAGTGGGCAATGAGTTGGAGAGGGTATCAACGTAAGCTGAAAAGGTTCGAGTAGTGTTTCGCCTCGGATTGATCGTTAACCCCGTTGCTGGTGTTGGAGGTCCTGCGGGGCTGAAAGGCAGCGATGGGGTTGATATTCAACAACAAGCAATATCAGCAGGTTATCAACCGAATGGCCCTAAACAGGCCAAACGGTTGATAGCAATATTGAATAAGTTGTGCGGCAATTATCAACTCTCTATCGAGCTAAAAACATGTGCAAATAGCATGGGAGAAAGCTACTGCGATGGTCGTGATATGCTGCCTTTAAGTGCCATTGAAAAAACAACCGTGGTCTATCAACCTATTGATAATAAGCTGTTATATCAGAGCTCAGGAACAGACAGCGAGCGGGCGAGTGTGGCATTAATAGAGCACGGTGTTGATCTATTGTTGTTTGTTGGTGGAGATGGTACAGCACGTAATATTTTTGATGGCATTGGCGATGGACATCCTGTGTTAGGCGTACCTGCAGGGGTAAAGATTCAGTCATCAGTGTTTGCCGTTAGTACCGAAGCAGCAGCACATATTGTGATGGAAGAGCTCAAACGCTATTACGGCAATCTTGAGCACGTTTCTAAGAGTTACTCATTGCTAAAACAGTGCCAACAGCGTGAAGTGATGGACATAGATGAGCCACTACTTCGTCAAGGAATTGTCGCCGCTAAACACTACGGTTACCTCTCTGTTTTGGATGGGCGATCGCGTTTGCAAGGCTCAAAATCCAGACGAAAAGTAGCAGGGGATGATCACTGCCTCGGTATCGCACAAGAGGTATTGGCGAGAATGGAACCGGATACGTTCTACGTATTGGGACCAGGTTCAACCACCTTTTCAATTAAACAGCAGATGGGAGGGGGAACCTTACTCGGTGTTGATGTGTACCAAAATCAGACGTTGATTATGGAAGATGCTAACCAGCAACAGCTCGAACAACGGTTAAGTAGTGACAGTCAGTGGTGTCTGATTGTTACCTGCATAGGCGGGCAAGGGTTTGTGATTGGTCGTGGTAATCAGCAGATCAGTTTCACCTTACTCTCCACACTCTCAAAATCACGATTATGGATCGTTGCTACGGTCAGTAAATTAGTTGAACTTCAAGGTCGGCCGTTGTTGATTGATAGCGGCTCAACCGAAATAAACACCCATTTATCGGGACACACTAAAGTCATCACCAATAACAATGAACAGACAGCGTACCCAATCAACATTGTTTAAGTTGTGAACTCAATACTAAAAAAGGCAGGAAAACAGATGGACATGAATAGACGTTTTGAAGGACAGGTTGCCATGATTACAGGTGCTGCAGGCGGTATCGGTGCAGCCACCGCGTTAGCGTTTGCCAAAGAGGGCGCCGCTATTGTTGCCGCTGATATGAATGAAGAGATGGGCAGGGAGCTGGTATCTCAGATTGAAAGCTTAGGTGAAAAGGCGATATTTGTGACGACCGACGTGAGCAAATCTCACGACTGTCAAATGCTACTTCAACGTGCTTTAGAAGCGTATGGCAAGGTGGATATTCTATTTAATAACGCCGGTATTACACGTCGTGCTTGTGTGGTGAACACCACGGAAGAGGAGTGGGATGCGGTCATGAATGTAAACCTAAAGTCCATCTTCTTAATGTGTAAATACGTCGTTCCTATCATGAGAAGTGCTGGTAAAGGTGTGATTGTGAATACGGCATCGGGCTGGGGAATTGTGGCAGGAGCAGAAGCGGTCTCTTACTGTGCTTCTAAAGGTGGAACCGTACTATTAACCAAAGCGATGGCCATTGATCACGGACCTCAAAATATCCGCGTGAACTGTGTTTGTCCCGGAGATACTCATACCCCGATGTTGGTCAATGAAGCAAGACAGTTAGGAGAGCCTGATAACGCGCTGATTGATGGTGCAACAGACCGCCCATTACAGCGAGTAGGCCGTCCTGAAGAGATCGCGAGTGCTGTGTTGTTCTTAGCCAGTGATGAGGCCTCCTTCATTACCGGTGAAGCCATGATTGTTGATGGCGGTGGGTTAGCTGGTTCAGCATAAGGAGATTCAGCATGACGACGCCAGTGATTAAGATTGAAGGGTTAAAGAAGAGCTTCGGTAATGTGGATGTATTGAAAGGCATCGATTTGGAAGCCGTAGAAGGAGATGTGATCTCTATTATCGGTTCTAGTGGTTCTGGCAAGAGCACGCTATTGCGCTGTTTGAATCTGCTTGAACGGCCAACAGAGGGCACTCTCTCTCTTTTTAACGAGACACTCAAATTAGAAAAAGAGAGTGACAATCAATTGGCGTCTTCAGACCGTAATCAGCTGGCGAAAATGAGAGCGAAAGTTGGATTTGTATTTCAAAACTTCAACCTTTGGCCTCACATGACCATTATTGAAAATTTGATAGAAGCCCCGATGCAAGTATTAGAGCTGAGTAACAGTGAGGCCAGGGAGAAAGCGGATTCTCTGTTAGAGCGAGTCGGTTTATCAGATCACGGAGAGCGTTATCCAAGTCAATTATCAGGTGGGCAGCAGCAACGTGTTGCGATTGCTCGTGCACTAGCGATGGACCCAGAAGTTCTGTTATTTGATGAGCCAACCTCGGCACTTGATCCTGAGCTAGTCGGGGAGGTGTTAGCAGTAATGCGAGGGCTGGCAAAAGAGGGGCGAACCATGCTCATCGTTACCCATGAGATGCGGTTTGCTCGAGAAGTATCCAATAAAGTAATTTTTTTGCACCAGGGAATGGTTGAAGAGAGCGGTACTCCTCAACAGCTGTTTGAACAGCCACAATCGCAGCGGTGTCGTGAATTTGTAGCTACTGAATATTAATAATAATGAAAAAAGATGAGCATCATCAAGGAGAATACAATGAAGAAACTCTTAACAACGTTACTTTCAGCAGCAACACTGCTGGCCTCTGTTTCCTCTGAGGCAGCAGACAAGCTCACCATCGCTACCGAAGGCGCTTGGGCTCCCTTTAACTATGTGGATGCAAGCGGCACCATTAAAGGCTTTGATGTGGATATTGCCAACGCCCTTTGTGCTGAAATGAAGGTAGAGTGCAATATTGTGATCAATGATTGGGATGGCATGATCCCCAGTTTGAAGAACCGAAAATTTGATGCCATTGTCTCAAGCATGTCAATCACCAAAGATCGTCTTAAACAGGTAGATTTTACTGATAAATATTATTCAGGTGGTTTACGTTTTGTGGCGATGAAGGGCAAAGAGTTCACCAACGACCCTTCTGCGCTAAAAGGAAAAACCATTGGCGCACAACGCTCAACTATTGCCAGTCAATATTTAGAAGATGAACTGGCGGGTGTTGTGGATATTAAGCTCTACGATAGCCAAGAAAAAGTCTATCTAGATGCTCAATCAGGACGTTTAGATGGTTTCTTATCTGATGAACTTCCGACACACGCTTGGTTACAATCAGAGAAAGCCCAGCAGTTTACCTTTACCGGTGAAGCGTTTGCCAAAGATGACATTATTGGTATCGCGGTACGTAAAAACGACAAGTTAAAAGATCAAATCAATAAAGCACTGGCTACCATCATTGCGAACGGCACTTACGCTGAAATTAATAAAGCGTACTTCCCATTTACCATCTATTAAATCATACAAGGCAGAAGGGGGCTTCCCCCTCTGCTGAGTAAGATAAGGACGTTGCTATGTGGTGGGAGTTACAGGGGTATTGGCCTCAGCTGATTGCAGGGACATGGATCACGTTACAACTCGCTTTTTCTGCACTACTGCTCGGACTATTTCTTGGTTTATTAGGGGCTGCTTGCAGCTTTTCAACGTTTAAACCATTGGCTATTTGGTCAAAGATCTACTCCGCGTTAATTCGAGGTACGCCTGAGCTTTTAGGGGTACTGATTATCTATTTTGGCGCTTCAATGTTAATTCAAGAGGTTGCCAGCTGGTTTGATTACCAAGAGTATATTGAAGTTGGCCCTTTTCTGGCGGGAACCTTAGCGTTAGGTTTAGCGTTTGGTGGATACGCCAGTGAAGTGTTCCGTGGCGCTTTTTTAGCGATACCACAGGGACAATGGGAGTCTGCTGCAGTGCTGGGCCTTTCTCGTCCCCGTACTTATATAAAAATCATACTGCCACAAGTATGGCGTTATGCCATGCCGGGTCTGGGTAATCTGTTTCTGATACTGTTAAAAGACACCGCACTGATCTCTGTGATTGGGTTACAAGACCTAATGCGTGAGACATCATTGGCGGTTGCCTTTACCCGTGAGCCATTTACGTTTTATTTCTCAGCAACCTTAATCTATCTGCTACTGACATGGGTAAGCATGAGGGTATTAGCGGGTATCGAGCGTTATTCTAATCGCGGTATAGTAGGGGGAATGTAATATGGATCTATCAGTCATTGTTGATCACTACCCTAAACTGCTTACTGGCGCAGTCACGACGTTAAAGTTAGTTGGGCTCTCATGTTTATTGGGGGCTATTTTTGCTCTTCCTTTGGCCTTTGCTCGACTTTCAGCAAAAAAATGGCTTAGCGGAGCCGCTTATGGTTATGTCTTCTTTTTTCGAGGGACACCGCTATTGGTGCAAATATTCCTTATCTATTACGGCGCAGCGCAATTTGTCTGGGTACGGGAGTCTTTTTTATGGGTGGTTCTTTCTAAGCCTTATTGGTGTGCCATTATTGCCTTTAGCATGAATACCACCGCTTATACGTCAGAAATCTTGCGTGGTGCGCTACAGAGCATTCCTAAAGGTGAAGTTGAAGCGTGTGAGGTGTTAGGAATGAGGCGATTTAAAATGTTTCAGCGTATCTTGTTGCCTAGAGCTTTTGGCATTATGTTACCCGCCTACACCAACGAAGTGGTTTTGATGCTAAAAGGGAGTGCTTTAGCCAGTACGATTACATTAATGGATCTGACGGGAGCGGCGAGAACCATTATCGCTAGGACGTATACCCCAATGGAGATTTTTATCTCAGCCGGCGTTATCTATTTTGTTCTTAGTGCGATGATTCTGTTTCTGTTTCACTTGTTGGAGAAGCGGACCAATCGATTTAGAGTGGCATAAAAAAACGGGAGCGCTAAGCTCCCGTTTTTATTGGTGTCGAATGAATTACGCTTTTTCAGGAATGTTATCTAAAATCGCAATCATTTGTTCCCAGTACAGCGCGACGGTATCAATTTTCACTTTCTCATCTGGAGAGTGAGGGAATTTGATCGTTGGACCGAAAGAGATCATATCCATGTTAGGGTAGGGTTCTTTAAATAAACCACACTCTAAACCTGCATGGATAACCATGATGTTGGGTTTGTTACCGTAAATATTTTCGTAAACATCGCGGAATGTGTGCATGATCTCTGAGTCTGGGTCTGGTTTCCAACCTGGGTAAGCACCAGTGAACTCACACTCAATGTTTGCTAGCTGAGAAACTGCAGAGAGCATACCTTCAACATTGCTACGTCCTGAATCCATTAGTGAACGGATTAAGCATAGAATGGTGACTTGATTTGCTTCTGTGGTGATAACACCGACATTCAAAGATGTTTCTACTACACCTTCAATGTCATCGCTCATGCGAATCACGCCGTTAGGGCATGCATTTAAAGAGGCGATAAAGCGATGTTGATCTGCCACTGACAACACGTCGTCATTAGTGGTTACGGCTTCATTAAACGTAACAAGATCCGTTTCAACTTTACCTAGCTCATGCGATAAAATCGCTTCAAACTGGCTGAACAGGTCAGCAAGTTGCGCTTCTTTCTCAGCAGGAACCGCAACAATGGCGTTCGCTTCACGAGGAATGGCATTGCGAAGGCTTCCACCATTGAAAGAGACTAAACGCAGACCAAGTTCAGCAGCGTGACCAAATAGGAATCGACCTAACAGTTTGTTAGCATTTCCACGGCCAGTGTGAATATCACAACCAGAGTGTCCGCCTTTCAAGCCTTTTAGTACCAGTTTGCGAGTCACTAAACCAGTAGGTAAAGCTTCACGAGTAATATCAACGGTCATTGTACCGTCAACACCACCGGCACAGCCCATGTATACTTCGCCCTCTTGCTCAGAATCAGTATTTAGAAGAATGTCTCCTTCTAACCAACCTGCTTTCAAGCCAAATGCACCTGTCATGCCCGCTTCTTCATCTATAGTAAGCAGTACTTCTAAAGGTCCATGTTTGATCTCTTTAGATACGAGCACTGCCATACAAGAGGCCATACCCATACCGTTGTCAGCACCCAGAGTGGTACCTTTTGCCGTTACCCACTCGCCATCGATGTACGGCAGAATAGGGTCGGTAAGAAAATCATGCACGGTATCTTCATTTTTTTGAGGAACCATGTCGAAATGCGCTTGCAGTACAACACCTTTGCAGTTCTCTTTCCCCGGGGTTGCTGGTTTAGTAATAATAATATTACCCACCTCATCACGGCGAACGTTCAAACCTTCAGATTTAGCCCACTCTACAACGTATAGCGCTAATGCTTCTTCATGCTTTGAAGGGTGAGGAATTGAGCAAATTTTATCGAAGAACTGCCAAACGGCTTTTGGTTCTAATTGACTAATTTCTGACACGGATTTCTCCTTAATGACTGTGATGGTTTATATGCAGCATAATATACGAGTTTATTACTTAACTTTACCTGATCTATATCGATATTTTGAACGAATATAGAACTCCAAGCTAACTTTTTAAT